>VFJU01000229.1 GCA_009885905.1 Verrucomicrobiota bacterium | reverse complement strand
GGGTCCTTGAGAAACGGTGCGATGTCCTCCTTCGCTTGGTCGAAGCGCACGCTGGCAAATCGTTCCTCCAAGCGTTTCCGGAGACCGAGCGCGTCGAGCGGCGTTTCAAGCGACCAATCCCCCGACTGCCGCATCCGGGCCTCCAGATGGGCGAAGTTGAGCGGCACGCGGCGGCCGACATACCAGACGAGATCGTAAAAATCCCGGCCCTTGACGCGGCTCTTCCAATTCCGGCAAAGCACCGCGTGGAGCTTGCCGGCGAACAGGCTGGGAAGATCGTAAACGCGGACCTGGTGGGGCGTGGGCACTAGCCGGGTGAGCATTTCAGTGGTCGCGCGAGGTGGCGGGTCGGTATCGATTTCCAGCTTGATGCGGATGAACTGGCCTTTGGGAAGGCGCGCCGCGATTTCCGGCGGTGCTCCGATTTTCAGAAGATTGATCACCGTGCTGCCTTTCAAAAACGCCGACTCGATGGAAGACGGGTGGGCTTTCTCGATTCCCTCCGCCCGGAACTCGAAACCCCAGGCCGCCAATTCATCCGCCACCGCTCCAAGATACGGCTTGAGTGAAAAATCCTGCTTAGACACGAGCAGCGAGAAATCCAGATCTTCCGAAAACCGCTGCAAGCCGTGAAAAATCCGCAAGGCACTGCCACCGTAGAACGCGGCGTGGTCGTAAAACGGCGTGCGCCAGAGTCCGAGTAGGGCGATCTCCTGCGCGATCTCGCGCACGGCGTTCTGATAGTCGTTAGAAGATTGAGGTTGGTAGCGGTCGATCAGACCGGCGAGCGCGGGGTGAATCATGGCGTGTTCGAAGTTTTCTGAAAATGGCGGGCGAGGTGGCGCACCGCAGGCCGTCCATAACACGCGGCGCAGGCGGCGAGTTGCTCTTGGTCAAGCGGTGGAACTTCCTCAATCCGCATCGCCTGCAGCCAAGCACGGACATCCTTTTGCGAGCGGATCGAGGCATCAAGGGCCACGGAATCACAAAGAGCCTTCGTCGGAGAAGCCAGCAGCCACGGGAGCAAGGAATCTTCCACCCGCTCGATCCCGATCGAAAAAACCCGGGCCGGCACATGCCGATAGCGATAACGGCCCACCGGTGTTTCAAATGCCGCCGGGCGCTTGAGTGTGGCGCAGACGACTTCCTCCACGCGCTCGGGGATCAACCCGTGCCATGCCAGCGCGGATTCGAAACTGACGTAGGACGGCCCGTGGATCGCAGAGGCCAAGGCAAGCGGATCGACCGAGCGGTCGCGCAAATAAAGGCCGCGGCGCAGCGGGATCAATTCTCCCGCAGCCAGCATCCGGGAGACCTTCATCCGTGGATTTCCATAAGCTGCCAGCGCGTCCTTGAGTTGCCCATGGGAGATCAGGGGCAATGAGGACGGTAGCGAGAATGGATGCTTGATCGGCACGACAAAGTATCTTTAAACGATACATTTTGCCAAATAAAGCCAAATATTTCATCTCCGGAGGGACCGAACCACTTGGAGGTAAAAAAGTACTGCTTGAGTTGTCGCCACTCGCCCTGATGGCGCGACAGACCGAGGGGTAACCCCAAGCCGCAAAGCCAGCCATTGCAGAACTCCGGAAAATCATTTATATCCGGCATCGTAATGATTCAGCCCACTCCACTGCGCCACTGCCCAGACCTACTCCGCTATTCGCGCCGACCGACCCGCGAGGTCATGGTTGGCGGCGTGGGCGTGGGCGGACACCACCCGATCCGCGTGCAGTCGATGATCACCTCCGACACGCGCGACACCCCGGCCTGCGTCGCAGAGGTGCTCGGATTGGCCGATGCAGGATGCGAGATTGTCCGCATCACCGCTCAAACAAAAATCTACGCCGCCAACCTCGAAAACATCGCCCGCGAGGTGCGCGCGGCGGGATGTGAGGTTCCACTCGTCGCCGACATTCATTTCAAACCCGACGCCGCGCTCGAAGCCGCGAAGTGGGTGGAAAAAGTCCGTGTGAACCCAGGAAACTATGTGGATAAGAAAAAATTCGAAATCCGCGAATACAGCGACTCTCAGTACGCGGAAGAGTTAGAACGCATCCGCGATCAGTTCATTCCACTGGTAGCATTGTGCAAAGACCTGGGACGAGCGATGCGTATCGGCACGAACCATGGTTCTCTATCAGACCGAATCATGAACCGCTACGGCGACACACCGCTCGGTATGTGCGAAAGTGCGTTAGAGTTCGCCCGCCTCGCCCGCGAGAATGACTATCACAATTTTGTCTTCTCCATGAAAGCGTCGAACCCGAAGGTGATGATCCAAGCCTACCGCTTACTCGTCGCCCGCCTCGATGCGGAGGGCCCCGACTGGAACTACCCGATTCACCTTGGTGTGACGGAAGCTGGCGATGGCGAAGACGGCCGCATCAAGAGCGCTATAGGAATTGGCTCGCTGTTAGCTGATGGTATTGGCGACACCATCCGCGTTTCTCTAACGGAAGATTCGGTTTACGAAATCCCCGTCGCGCAAGCTCTCGCGGCACCTTACAACCTACGCGGCACGGCACAGCAAGATAACTCCAACCACGAACTAACAGCTTCCACCATCGCCCCCTCCTACAACCCGTTCTCCTATATGCGGCGTGCCAGTTCCACCATCAGCGTCATGGGGTATGACCTCGGCGGAGGTGGAATCGTAAGCGTATTTACCACTCAAGAGCGCTGGAATGCCGTTGCCCACAAGATTGCTGGCATGGGTGACTTTAAGCCGGAAATCATTCTTGAAAAATCTAACGTGCTAGAGATAGACCCTCGTGACGAGGTCGCGGTCGCGGCGCTCAATCGCGAGAAATCACCAAAACTCATTACGGTGTTAGATGGCATCGATCTAGAAGTCATCCATGCCTTTCGCCAACTTGCCTTCCGCGTCGATTCACGCCATCCGATTCTTTTGAAGGACACCTTACATCCTCCAACCGGCGAAACAGATTTTATCACCGCGCTTCTTAGCGCATCCCAAATGATCGGATCGCTGCTCTGCGACGGCATCGGCGACGCCATCCTCATCCGAGGTGAAACGGCACCCGGTCAATCACTGCGCTTGGCTTATAACATCCTCCAAGCCGCCGGCACCCGTATTTTTAAAACCGACTACGTGGCATGCCCAAGCTGTGGTCGCACGCTCTTCAACCTCCAAAGCACCACACAAAAAATCCGCGCGGCCACCGGTCATCTCAAAGGCGTACGCATCGCCGTGATGGGTTGCATCGTCAACGGTCCCGGCGAAATGGCCGATGCGGATTTCGGCTACGTCGGTGGCGCTCCTAACAAGATCAACCTCTACGTCGGTAAGACTGCAGTGAAGTTCAATATTCCCGAAGCAGAAGCCGTTGAGCGCCTCACCGATCTCATCCGTGAACATGGAAAATGGGTGGACGCACCCGAACCTGCCACGATAGAATCCCCCACCCTCCATGGCTGAAATCGAAACGCTCACCCTCACCAACGAGGAAACTTCCACCGATGTGCCTTGGAATGTTGTCGTTCACGATGACCCGGTGAACTTGATGCAATATGTCACTTTTGTTCTCATCAAAATTTTTGGTTATAGCTCTAAGAAAGCAACGATCTTGATGTTGCAAGTCCACCAGCAAGGACGCTCAATCGTCTGGTCCGGCGAACGCGAAAAAGCCGAGTTCTACGTTCAACAACTGCAATCTCATCAGTTGAAAACATCATTGGAAAAAGCCGAATGAAAGCAATGCCCACGCTTGAAGGCGGCCTCCGCATCGATTCCGAAGATCTAGCAGATTGGGAAGTTCTGCGCTCGATCACCATCGACGCGACCGCCTGTGACACCGATCTCGCCAACCGTCTCGGTGGCATCATCAGCCCGGAAGCTGGGGGCGAAGATTGGCAAGAATTCGTCGTGCCAGATCTTCGCGAAGCCTTTCAAGACGAGCTCTCCCAGATTGGAGCTACGATAGAAGCGGCGATGTTCGAAGCGGACGGCGGACCCGGTTCTATCTGGATCACCCGCGAAGATGGATTCGCCTGGTACAGCTCGTTCAATCAAGCGCGTCTTGCGCTCGAGGAGCAATTTGCATTTGGCGACAGTGAATCTTTATCGCCCAAGGGTCTCACCACTCACCGCCGTTCCGCCTTCATCCGCTCAAGGTTTTACTGCGCGATTCAAGGGCTTTTGCTGGAACACGTGATCAAGTGAATTAACCATCGCCATCCCCCGCCCTGCCACCACATGATCATTCACGCTGTGAAAAAAATGTTAGTACTCTGGGTGATCGGTGATGGAAAGCCGGGGCATTTAAATCAATCGCTAGGGCTTGCAGATGCTATTTCTAGGCAGGTCACATGCGAAACCTATCAGATTTCACTTGCCCACAAGAAGAGTTACCTTGCTCGGACTAAAGCCGCACTTCAAGCAGCTGCGAATCTACCGAAACCGGACATCGTCATCGGTGCAGGTCACGCGACACATGTTCCGTTAGTGTGGATTTCAAAAAAATACAAGGCTCGCAGCATCCTCGTCATGCGCCCGAGCTTGCCTCGAGGTCTATTCGACCTCTGTATCGCCCCAGAACATGACTTCCCGCAGTGCGGCGGGCAAAAAAAACTCATTCTTACGCAAGGAGCGCTGAATCGGGTCGCTCCACCGACCGCCACCGACCGCAGCGAGCAGATGATCCTCATCGGCGGTCCTTCAAAAATACATGATTGGGACGGTAATGCCTT
>VFJU01000004.1 GCA_009885905.1 Verrucomicrobiota bacterium | reverse complement strand
TGAGCGCCATGTAAAGCGTCCGCGGGATGGGTGTGGCAGAAAGTGTTAGTACATCCACTTGCCGGAAGAGTTGTTTGAATTTCTCCTTATGTGCCACTCCGAACCGCTGTTCTTCATCTACCACAACCAGTCCTAGATCCTTGAATGTCACATCGCCAGAAACCAAGCGGTGCGTGCCGATGACGAGATCCACCGATCCATCCGCGAGGCCCGCGAGGGTCTCGCGAACTTCTGCGGCGGTGCGGAAGCGGTTGAGCAGGTCGATGCGGATCGGATAGTCCGACATTCTCTCGCGGAAGGTCCGCCAATGCTGTTCTGCTAGAACGGTGGTTGGCACGAGGATGGCGACTTGCTTGCCGCTGGTAATCGCCTTGAACGCACCACGGATGGCGACCTCGGTTTTCCCGAATCCCACATCGCCGCAGATCAGTCGGTCCATCGGGCGTGAGGACTCGAGATCGAGTTTTGTTTCATCGATCGCACGGCGCTGGTCGGTCGTCTCGGTGTAGTGGAATGACCGCTCGAACTCCCACATCCAGCGGGAGTCCGGAGGATGAGCAAATCCGACCTCGCCCTGCCGCTCCGCTTGGACGCGCAACAGTTGCGCGGCGTAGTCCATGATTGATTTCTCCGCAGCCTTCCGCGCGGTCTTCCACGCTGCGCCACCGAGCTTGTTGAGCTCTGGCGTCTTACCGCCGAGTCCGACGTATTTCCCAACCAAGTGCGCTTGTTCCAGTGGCACGCCTAACAGCGCTCCGTCGCGGTATTGCAAGACCAGTTCATCGCCCTCGTCGCCCTGCTGGATGCCCTTGAAGCGACCGATCCCGTATTCGTAGTGAACGACGAGATCGCCCACTTCCATCTCGTCCACGGTGGCTCGAGCACGAGCGGCGCGAGCTTTTTCTAGCAGCGACCGACGTGGTCCGCCGGGCGTGCGGTAGCGTCCGAACAGCTCGGAGGATGAAAGCACGGCGAGCTTGGAAATCGGTACGGTGAATCCTGCTAACAGCTCACCACGGATCGGCGTCAGCCCGAGATCGCGCACGAGATCCTTGCCCGCCAGCTCGGTGAAGCGGTCTTCCTCGCCCTTGTTGCCGAATACCATCGCGATGTCCCATCCGTCGCGTTGCCATTCGTTGAGCTGCCGGAAGAAGGTTTCTCGCCGCGACTCCTCCAGCACGAAGTCTCCCGCTTCGAAAGTGCCCAGTGGACTGCCGAAGCATGCGAGGGTGAAATCTTCCTCGCTGTTATACTCTGCCGCTCCCTCGAGGATCCGCACGTCGGACCTCTCGATTTCTGCGCCGAAGGAAATGATTAGATCTGTTTTGCGGCGGTAGTCGGCCACGCATGCCTCGGAGGATGGCTCGGCGAGTAGCAGGTCTGATTCTAGCAGCTTGGCAGTGGACGCTTGGGAATCGAGATCGAACTCACGGATGGATTCCAGCTCGGTGTCGAAAAATTCCAGTCGCAGGGGTTTCGCCGCCTGCCAGGCGAACAAGTCGAGGATGCCGCCACGCACCGCGTATTGGCCGCGCGCGGTCACGGTCGGGACGCGTTCGTAGCCGTGGTCGGTGAGAGATTTCGCCAGCGCGGCGGGGTCGAGCGTGGTTCCGGGTTTGAGTGGTGTGCGGCTGGCTCGCAGCGCGGTGGGCGGGGGGGCCTTGCTGGAAAAGGAGTCGCTACCGCAAATGACGGCGCAGCTTTCGGAGCGGGCAAGAATTTCCAGCACCGAGAACCACTCCGCCGCGGATTCGGGATCGGCGATGGTGCCATCCCCCGTCTCCACCGGGCCGTCTGGCAAGACCAGCGCGGTCACGCCCCACAGTTCCAGTTCGGAAGCCAAGCGTTCGCGGTGGCGCGGCATGTCGCAAACCAGCCACAGCCGGGTTTTTCCAAGATTTTTCGCCGCCAGAGCGACCACCGCTGCAAGAAATGCGTGGGAGGCCTCGGCGGAGTGATCGAGCACGACCTCACTCTCACCGGTGGCGAGAGCTGCCAGGCGCACGGAGAATTCGGGCTGAGTCACGGCGCGCCTCAGCCAGCCGTGAGTGAGATCGTCCAGGAGGGACACGCCGCATCCTTAGGCCAGATCCACCGACCCCACAAGG
>VFJU01000569.1 GCA_009885905.1 Verrucomicrobiota bacterium | reverse complement strand
TTTCTTTCATTCGTTTACGGTAGAGAAGTGCGTTGTATCCATTTGCAAACCGGTGTGCCTCGTCGCGGATGCGTTGGAGCAGTTTGAGCGCGCCGCGGTCATGGGGGATACGGATGGAATCGCTTCGTCCTGGAACAAAGATTTCTTCGTGTTGCTTGGCGAGCCCGATGACGGGTAGGTCATGGAGGCCTAGAGCTTTCAACTCTCTAACAGCCATTGAGAGTTGACCTTTTCCGCCGTCGACGATGACGAGATCCGGGAGGATAATTTTTGCTTTTCCCTCGCGTGCAAGTCGGCGTTGTGAATCGATAAGACTTTCTTGTGAGAACTCGGCCTCCGCAAGGTTGGTCGTGTGATTTTCCGTGAGGATGCGCGAGTAACGCCGGCGAATGACCTCTGCCATCGAGGCGAAATCGTCTTGGCCTTCGACGGTACGGATTCGGTAGCGCCGGTAGTTTGAGTTGTCCGGCTTACCATCGGTGAAGCGTACCATTGAGGCGACGATGTGATTGGACGAGACGTTAGAGATGTCGAAGCACTCCATCACACGAGGGGGGCCTGCGAGTTGGAGTTGCTCACCGAGTTCTGCGAGGTCAGCGGTGGGTTCGATGGTGGATGGGATGCCGCGACCGCGTGCGAACTGGCGGCTGGGTCTTAAAGTTTTCTCGAGATTCTCAAGAATGTCGCGTAGGGTGGCGGCTTTTTCGAAATCGAGCATTTCGGCGGCGGTGGTCATTTCCGTTCGGAGTTTGTCGAAAATTTCACGTTTCCCCTTGCCTTCTAACATCCTGCATGCTTCATCGATGTTCGCCAAGTAGGACTCGCGAGTGACGCGAGCGATGCAAGGAGCGGAGCAGTTGCGGATGATGTCTGCGTTACAGTGTTTGTAGTCAGCATCACTGGGGTTGGTGGGTCGGCAGACGCGCAGTCCGAAGCTGCGATTGATCCACTCGAGGGTACCATGTAGAGCGCTTGAGTGAGGGAAGGGTCCGAAGTAGCGCGAGCCGTCGTCTTTTTTCATGCGCGTGGGCTGGAAGCGTGGCCAAGGATCTGCTAGGCGGATTTTAACGAAGTAGAAGCGCTTGTCGTCGCGGAGGGCGATGTTATATCGTGGGAGGTAGTCCTTGACGAGCTTGGCTTCTAACACAAGCGATTCTTCCTCGTTGCGCACGGTGTGGAATTCGAAGTCATCGATCGAGTCGATGAGGGCCCGAGTCTTGACGTCGGCCCGCATTTTTTGGGACGGCATGAAGTAAGATGAGACCCTGCGTTTTAGGTCGAGCGCCTTGCCGACGTAGATGATGGTGCCAAGTCGATCCTTCATGAGATAGACCCCAGGCTGGTGGGGCACCTCGCGGAGTTTGGCTTTAAAATCTGGAGAGGACATGAGTGAAGGCGGGCACCTCTATCGAATGGCGGGAATAATAAAGATCAACTGAAATTCTTGATGGGGTTTTTTCGTGAGCGTTTGAAAGTCCAAGATTGCTCGATTTTACGGGGTAAAAATGAATTTCGTGGCTTGACAGCGTGCCCGAGTTCGAGAGCATTTGCATCCACCTTGGTATGCTGCGTAAACCTATTAAATTCTCCGCACGATTTATTGTGTTTTTTGCCTTGTCCTTGGTTGGGGTGATTTCCGCGCCACAAGCATTCGCTCAAGCGCCTGCGGCACCTGTTTCGCCTGTGGCACCCGTTTCGCCTGCGGGTTTGATTCAAATGTTTGCAGATGCCGAGGCGGCGTTTGCGGCGAAGGACTACCTCACGGCGGTTGCGAAAATCCAAGGACTGCTGGAGGGTCTGGGC
>VFJU01000318.1 GCA_009885905.1 Verrucomicrobiota bacterium | reverse complement strand
TTTCAGCGTCTTTTAAGCAAGTGGTCCCGAGTGGAATCGAACCACTACCTACGGCTTCGGAGGCCATCGTCCTATCCATTGGACCACGGGACCAGTGCGATTGCGCTGGGAGTGGAAGGGGTAACGGGACTTGGGAGACTTGGCAAGGAGAAGGATTTTCAAATTCTCAAGACCGCATCCGGTCCCAAGCGACCCAGAAGGCGGCGGTTTGAGCGGCGTCGGGGATGATTTCTAGCAGTAACGTTTTTTCTCCGGACTCGAACTTATCAAAGTCATCGACGCTGTGGATGCGGAGATGATCCATGCCCCAGAGCGTGGCAAGGCCCGCGAGATCTGCGGATTGAGGATTGGTCATCCACTCGACGGCGCGGGGACTCATGGACTGGAGACGAGGCAAGCGCTCAAATATTTTCCCCCCGCGATTGTTGATGACTGTTAGAATACGTCCTTTGCAATCAATTTGATCGAGTACGAAAGGTGCTGCTAGATCGTATAGCGCGGTGAGATCCCCAACAACCGCCCAAGTCTCGCTAAGCTCGGCGGACCAACCGAGCCACGTGCTGACTTGCCCATCGATACCATTAGCGCCGCGGTTCGCACGGACTGAAGGAACGGGGCGGAGCCACTGAGCGAAGAGGTTCCACTCGCGAATTGGCATGCTGTTGCCAATAAATAAACCACTGCCGATCGAGGCGTAGTGGGAGAGCGTACGGATCAAGGCTGGCTCACTATCAGGAAAAATTTCTAACAACTCATCAATTTGCACCGCGCAACTGGCGGCGCTTGCAAGGTAGTCGAGAGCATCGTCAGCGAACTCGACGGGACCTAGCGCCGAGATAATGCGGTCGAGCGAGCCACGCACGACGTTAGAATCACGAGCAAGGCCAGGCAGGCCATTTCGGCAGGCTGACCACACCGAGACGTTTGGCAAGTCCTCGAGATCACGCCAGAATCTTCCGCTAGGAACCTCACCGAGACGCAGGACTTTTCCAGGTGGGCGTGATTTCAGTGTGCGGTCGGGATCAAAAATAGCCAGCGACTGAAGCGCCTCGCGCAGCCCGCTGGTGGCTTCAGCGACGACCGGCACCCCAAGGTCTTGGCAGAAGTGAAATACCTCCTCACGCTCATCTGGCTCCAAGCCACCGATGAAAACGACGATGCCTTTGGAGTGATCCTCGCGCAGCCAGCGAGCAAGAGCTGCGACGTTAAGCTTCTCCCTTACAGGCTTGAACTCACCGAGCAATTCTAACGAAAAATTTTCATCCCCCGACTCGAAAGATTCCTCGAACTCGACATTGATATGAAGCGGCCCCGCGCCATCCCAAGCAGAGAGAGTCCCCTGCTCCGCGTAATTTCCAAAAATTCCAATCTGTTCAATCGTTTGCGGTGCACCGGTTCCGCGAAATCTCGCCGGCCGATCTGCGGTAATGGCAATGAGTGGCCGGGCTTGGTAGTGCGCCTCAATGATCGCCGGCAAAAGCTCCGCAGCTGCAGTGCCACTGGTGGTCACGACAGCACATGGGTGACCCGTTTCCATGGTGCGTCCAAGCGCGAAAAATCCCGCGCTGCGTTCTTCGAAGTGACGCCATACGCGCACAAGGCCCGCGGCTTCCGCCCGAGCTAGCACCTCAAGCAAGGCTGCATTTCTAGCACCAGCACACACGACAAACTCACCGATGCCTGCCTTGAGACAGCTTTTTAAGACCTCGACTGCTGCATTCCATGAATTCACACCGCCCTTGCTAATCTAGGCGGGACCAAATGTCCAAGCGTGTGATTGCGGAAGTTTCATCGTGCACTCCGAATCATCGCCGACCATTGCAAAACCCGCTTTAAATCGCCACTTCGCCTGAAGCTCGGGCGAATTGCGGTTGTTCGACCCCGTTTTTTGTTTAGGGTGCCAGCCCACGGACCCATTGCTCGCTCACGTCATGTCCAACATTCAAGAAACCATCTACCAAATGGGTCGCCAAGCCCGGGCGGCGGCGCACCAACTCGCCCAATTAACCACGGAAGAAAAAAACGTGATCCTTCGGGCCATGGCCAACGCCATCAGACGAAATGCTTCTGCGCTGATAGACGCGAACCGCCTAGATCTGGCCAATGGCTCAGAAAAAGGATTGTCCACTGCAATGTTAGACCGACTGATGTTAGACGCTCAGCGGATCGAAACAATGGCCGCCGGCATCGATCAAGTTGCCACACTTCCAGACCCCGTGGGCCAAATTCTTGAATCTTGGGAACAACCGAACGGAATCCGCATCGAACAAGTCCGCGTCCCCATCGGAACCATCGGCATCATTTATGAAAGTCGACCTAACGTCACCGCAGATGCCGCGGTGCTTTGCTTTAAAACTGGCAACGCCACCATTCTGCGTGGCGGCAGCGAAGCCATTCACTCGAACCGGGCCATCGCCGCTGCGCTTGCAGAAGCAGGTGCGCCTGAGAACTCAATCCAACTCATTCCATTCACCGACCGCGAGAGCGTTGCCGTGCTTGCGGGCATGGATCAATGGCTGGACCTCATCATTCCTCGCGGTGGCAAGGGCCTCATCGAAACGGTCGTCTCTCTCGCCCGCATGCCTGTCATCAAACACTACGATGGCATTTGCCACTTGTTCACCGATGTCGATGCGGATCAAGAGATGGCCGTCTCTCTAACCGTCAATGCCAAGACCCACAAGCCTGGCGTTTGCAATGCACTGGAAACTCTGCTCGTTCACCGTGATGTCGCCGCGACGTTCCTGCCAAAAGTTGCTGCTGCCTTGGAAGCAAAGGGTGTTGAATTACGCGGATGTGAAAAAACTTGCACGATTCTAACAAATATAAATTTAGCTTCGGAAGAAGACTGGAGGACTGAGTATCTCGATCTTATCCTCGCGATCAAAGTCGTCGATTCATTTGAGGACGCCGTGGTCCACATCAATCACTACGGTTCGCACCATACCGATGTGATTGTCACACGAAACGAATTCACTGCGGAGCGCTTCTTGCGAGTGATCGACTCCGCGTGTGTCTTTCATAACGTATCTACCCGCTTTGCAGATGGCGGAGAGTTTGGCTTTGGTGCGGAAATTGGGATTTCGACTGACAAGCTGCACGCCCGAGGACCGATGGGTCTGCGAGAGCTAACAAGCTACCAATATCGTGTCAGAGGAGACGGCCAAATCAGAACTTAGGCCACCCTTGCAGGCGTTATTTAGAATGACCGATCTCCAACGCCATGGAGGTGCTGCTGGAACTTGACACATACGCCAAACTTGCGAACGTAACTTTCTAATGTCGAAAGAACGCGCAACCATAGGAACAGACGGAGTCGCACTTCCAATTCTACCACCCGATCGTGATGTCAGAGTCTGGGCAAAACTGGTGAGAGTGATGTTTTACACGCCAGGTTTCCTTGCGCTACTGATGCTCAAGGCGGGTGAGCCGACAGGATTTGGCATCACCATCGAATTGTTGATGTTGTCGAGCGCCGCAGCTGTTGTCGCCGGTTTATTTGTCGGATCGCAATCCATCGGAGGTGGAGCAGACCACGCATCACGAATCGGAATATGGAGTGGATCATTGGTCATGGAACTTCTGTGTGCGATCCCCTTTCTATGCGCCGTCCCTCCGATGTTCCATCAACTTGCAAACAGCACGTTGCTTCACGCCAAGGCTGTGGGCGCGGTCGATACCGCACTTGGAATATCCGAAATACTACCGGCAGTCGCGATTCTTCCCTTCATGATCTATCAGTTGGCTGGATTCGGCACCTTGTACTACGTGGTTCCTAAAGTAGTGAACTGGACGCTCAACTTTTTAATATTGGCCTTGGTGGTTGGAAGCTACATTGCTAACCGAAAAAATGATTTTGACTTAGAAAAGACAATCGTTGGGGTTTTAGTCGCGATCACATCGTTAACGATGTTTTACGGCATCCTTAAACTCAAGCGGATGCAGATCGACTTCGACAACCGCTGCCCAATTAAAAAAGACGACAAGGAAAAGTAAGCTGGAGATCGTCTCGCCTCGGTTTCAAACTACTCACTCACCGCAAGCCGCGAGCCTCGGAATGGCTGCAAGTAAGCGTTTGGTGTATTCTGCTTTTGGCTGGTGGAAGACGTCTTCTGCATCACCCGATTCAACAATTTTCCCCTGGTACATCACCGCGATGCGATCCGCGATGTAGTGGACCACCCCAAGATCGTGGGAAATAAAGACCATCGTCAACCCGAGATCTTTTTGTAGCGTGGTGATGAGATTGAGGATTTGCGATTGGATCGACACATCGAGCGCTGAGACTGGTTCATCGGCGATAATCAATTTAGGTTCAGGAGCGAGCGCTCGGGCGATGGCGATTCGCTGGCGCTGGCCTCCGGAGAACTCGTGAGGATATTTACGCATGACTTTTGCATCAAGACCCACGGTAGCCATCAGTGTTTCCACCCTTTCAAAAAGTGCCGTACCCTTCAACTTTGGATGACGCTGACGGACGGCCTCGGCGAGGGTTGAAAAGACCGTCATACGAGGATTTAGCGAGGCGTATGGATCTTGAAAAACCATCTGAAAATCTAACCGGCGCCTACGCACTTGTGCTGACGTAAGATTCGTTAGGTTTTCACCATCAAGAATCACAGAGCCCGAGGTCGCAGGGATAAGCTGCATGATCGTACGTGAAAATGTTGACTTCCCACACCCAGATTCACCCACAAGCCCCAAGATTTCACCCTTTTCCAGGGTGAGGCTAACGCCATCCACTGCACGAACAGTGTGTTTTTGAGGCGAAAAGATCGATCCCGCTCTTTGGGTAAAATGAGTGTGGAGATTGTGAATTTCTAAGTAGGACACGTCTTTGATGATGCAGAGAATAACGCAAAGCGCACGCGAAATCCAAGGATTGTGATCTACGAAGCTACCCCACAAATTCTCATCACCGGATCACTTCGGCAAACTCCGTGAGATCTTGTCCCAACGCTTTTTAAACTCAGGGTCGATGTCTGCGAGTGAGGCGGCTGCCTTGAGTGCTTGTTGACGGTCTCCAGCAAGCCAAGCGTACGCAATCGCCCTTTCATATCGGCGCAAGCGCACCGAGTTGCTGGAAATATCTTTAACGTAGGCACGGTAGAGATCAACGAGCGTCTCAGCCTTAAAGTCTGCCCATTTGGCAGGTTTGCCCACCCCCTTAGAGTCGGTCATGGTGACGTCACCCACTGAGTTGATAGAAATACCAGTAACAACTTCACCAGACTTCAGAAAGTATTCACCTCTCGCGGGTTTTTTCATCACGTCGGATTTTAAATCTTCTATAAATTCGGCAGCATCTTTTGTTAGCGATAAAAAAGAAACACGCATCGCATCAACAGGATGCAGCGGAAATGCCTTCAAGTAATCCGAAGCTTCGGCAAAGCGATAATCTTTAGATAGCTCCTCTAACTTTAAAATCGCAGTATTTCTATCCCACAATAAGACAGCGGGAGCCTTCGCAAGATCCATCAAACGATTGGCATGATTTTTCAAATCCAACTGCCACGCTTGCACATTGTAACGCGCTCGACCCCGAGTCTTTAAACTCGCTAGAATATCATTAAGCTCTTCAGCTGCTGCACCACAGCCAGAAAAATCATCAGGAAGCTTGGCAAAAACAGGACTTGTGAGCGACTTAAGATCGATGAGGTAATACCCCGCAATCTTTTGATAGACTT
>VFJU01000441.1 GCA_009885905.1 Verrucomicrobiota bacterium | reverse complement strand
GTGTCCTTCGTGCCGGCTCAATCTCCGACTGAGATTCTGAAATGAGCACTGTTCTTGAAACCATCGATGGCGGCACCCGCTATTTTGAAAAACGCGGGATCGACGACGCTCGCCGTAATATGCAAATGCTCGTGGCCCACCAACTTGGCTGCACGCGGATGGAACTTTACACGCAATTTGACCGTGCCCTCGAGGAAAATGACCTCTTGCCGCTGCGTGAAGCCTTGAAGAAACGCGGCGAAGGGGTCCCGATCCAACACCTGCTCGGCAGCGTCTGGTTCCACAAACACGAGTTCAAGTCTGACGCCCGTGCTCTTATTCCACGCCCCGAAACCGAGGAGCTTGCCGAGTGGATCTTGCAATGGGACCTGCCGGCGGCTCTTGAAATCCTCGATATGGGTTGCGGATCTGGCGTCCTCGGCCTGTCGCTCGCCGCCGCCCGCCCAGCCTGGGAGGTCACCCTCGCCGATGTCTCCTTGGACGCCCTTGCCCTCGCTCAAGAAAATGCCGCCACGCTCGGCATTTCTAACGTCCGCATGCTCCAATCCGACCTTTTCAGTAACGTCAAAGGCCCGCTGGACGGGATCGTAGCCAATCTGCCCTACATCCCTGAGTCGGATCGCGCCACGCTCACGCGCGAGGTGATGCATGACCCCTCACTGGCTCTCTTCAGCGGAATCGATGGACTCGACCTGATCCGCCGGTTTATTCCGCAGGCTTTTCACCAACTTAAGCCTGGCGCTTGGATCGTTCTGGAAATCGGGCACGATCAAGCTTCCCAGGTTAGCGAAATTTTACAAACGTCCGGCTTCGTCGCGATCGAAGTAAAATCCGACCTCTCTGGAATCGCCCGGTTCCCGTTTGCAAAACGCCCGTAATTGAGACTGAAATTTCTAACTACTAACTATTTTAAATGGATAAGCTCGTTGTTCACGGTGGCGCAACCCTTAGAGGTTCTATCAATATTTCAGGTTCGAAAAATGCCTCGCTCCCGATCCTTGCCGCCACTCTTCTAACGGGCGATGATTGCATCATTCGTCGCGTGCCCGATGTCTCGGACACGAATTACATGATCCAAATTCTCAGTGCACTCGGTGCAGACGTCGAACGCTCATCAGGCACGGTCCGGATTTCTTGTGCCGACGTCATCGATCACGCACCTTATGACTTGGTTCGCCGGATGCGTGCATCCATTTGCGTGATGGGCCCGCTTCTCGCTCGCAAAGGCCGCTGCGTCGTGTCGTTGCCCGGTGGCTGCGTCATTGGTGATCGCCCAGTAGATCTCCACCTCCGAGGGCTTGAAGCTCTCGGCGCGAAGATTGAGATTGAGGGCGGCAATATCACACTAACGGCTAAAGATGGGCTACGCGGCGCGGAAATCGACTTGCGCGGCACTCATGGTCCGACCGTCCTTGGTACGGGCAACGTGATGATGGCCGCCACCCTCGCCGAGGGGATCACCGTCATCGAGTCCGCTGCCGCTGAACCGGAAGTCCTCGATCTAGCAAATTTCCTTAACTCGATGGGCGCAAAAATCAATGGTGCTGGCACTCGCCGCATCGTCATCGAGGGCGTAAAAGAACTTCACGGAGTGGAACACACGGTCATCCCAGACCGGATCGAAGCGGGCACCTTCATGGCCGCCGCCGCCATCGCAGGGGAGGGTGTGACACTCCGCCGTGTCAACCGTGAACACCTCAAGGCCGTCACCGCCGCCATCGAGGAGTCCGGCCACCGTGTGGATTTCAATCAGGCTGGCGATGTTTGTACCGTTCACCGCTGCGAGGGTGTGACCCAAGGCGTCAATCTCATCACCGCACCTTACCCCGCCTATCCCACCGACATGCAGGCGCAAATGACCGCTCTTCTCGCCACCACACCGGGCATCAGCGTGATCAAGGACACGATTTTTCCGCAGCGTTTTATGCATTGTGCGGAGCTAAAACGCATGGGCGCTGACATCAGGGTGGATAACGGCACTGCCGTAGTTCGTGGTGTGGTGCAACTCTCAGCTGCGCCTGTGATGGCCTCGGATCTGCGCGCGTCTGCGGCACTCGTCCTTGCCGCTCTCACTGCAAAAGGCTCCACAGAAATAAGTCGGCTCTATCACATCGACCGTGGCTATGAACACATCGATGAAAAACTGATTATGTTAGGTGCAAATGTCGAGCGGGTCAAAGATCGTTAGCCAAGCGGCGTGCCACATAAACGGTGCTGCATGAATCCCGTTCCAAGAGCGGGTTGTAAAAGCTCACCACGTGTGCTTCCGGCTTTTCAAACACTTCTCCGAGGTGATTGAGAAAAACTTCGTCTGGAGCATCGTCAGACCACAGCGCAAATATTCCCCCCGGCAAAAGTTGTGCGGTAAGCTTACGAAGCCCATTCACACGATAAAACAAGCCATTTTTCTCATCTAATAAGTTCCTAGGCGAGTGGTCGATGTCCAAGAGCACCGCATGAAATTTGCGGCCTGCTTGTTGAGGATCGAATCCGATGTCTGGGTCAGCGGCGAGTTCGAAAAAATCAGCATGTACAAATCGGCAGCGAGGATCACTCGTAAGCACATGTCCTAGTGGCACCAAACCTTTTTCATGCCATTCGATAACCGGCGCAAGAGCATCAATAACTAACAGCTCATCTACTCGCTCGCTCAACAACGCTGCCGCAGCGGTGTATCCAAGCCCAAGACCGCCAACGACCACGTCCAGATGATCACCCTTCGCCGCCGCCAAGCCCAATTCTGCAAGTGCCTCTTCTACATCATGAAACAAACTGGACATCAGAAACGCATCGCCTAGCAGGACTTCATAAACAATCAAGTTGTCTAACATGACCATCCGTCGCCGGCGTAAGATGAGATCGCCAATGGGTGTCGGGCGGAAATCGATTTCTTCAAAAAGCGGCTTCATTCGAGAGAGTAACCACTATCAAAGCTTTCGGCGACTTTATTTTGTGGCTTGATGATTTCATACTAACATCTATCATGCTAAGTTTGGGAATGACGTGTATCACAAACACAATGGTGCTGGCTCTACAAATATCAGTCCACAATTCGGAAGTGAGCTTGTCATTCGACTTTTAATATTTATTCTTCAAAGCAACTCGCCATGCGTATTGCTATATCAGGATCCCACTCGTTAGGTAAGTCCACCGTCGTAAATGATTGGATTGGAAAGCACCCACATTTTAAGAGAGAGGAAGAGCCTTATCGCGCTTTGGATCTTTATGGACCATACCAAATCCTGTTTCGGGATGCTTCGACCAAGCTACAAAATGGCATACAGATGTTCTATAACATCAGCCGAGTTCATCGTTATGCATCAATCTCTGATGAT
>VFJU01000316.1 GCA_009885905.1 Verrucomicrobiota bacterium | reverse complement strand
GAGTCTGATGCGCCCGAGGATTCGGTAGACTGAAGAGAATTACCGACTTAGTGAATCCTGCCATTAGCGAGTGGTAGGGAAAATTGCGGATGAGTTGCATCGTGGATGCTGGCGTGTTTATGGTGGCGCACGTGACGGACGTTTCGCTAACATTTTTAGGTACAGGCACCTCAGTGGGGGTGCCTGTGATTGGTTGTGATTGCGTGGTTTGCACATCGGACCGTCCTCAAGATAAGCGGTTCCGCTCCTCGGTGTTGTTTAGAGCTGGTGACCAAACACTGTTAGTTGACTCTGGACCCGACTTGAGGATGCAAGCACTGCGCGAAGGGCTGCGTAAGATCGACGCGGTTCTCTACACTCACGCGCACTTGGATCACGTCGTGGGTTTCGACGAACTACGAGCATTTTGTTGGCGAAGACAAGATCCGCTTCCGCTTCATGCAACGCCAAGTTGTCTTCAGACGTTGCAAAAAATGTTTGGATGGGCGTTTTTCCCGAAGCAGGAAATCGCTGGTTATGTTAGGCCTGATCCTAAAGTGATCGCAGGCCCCTTTTTTTACGCCGGACTCAAAGTGACTCCAGTGCCAGTCGAACACGCCACGGTGGAGACGATTGGATATTTATTTGAATATCCCGGTGCCCGCAGTCTTGCTTATTTGCCTGATGTGAAGCGCATCCCACCGGCGAGCGTGGAGCTCCTTATGGATGTGGATGTTCTCGTGGTTGACGCGCTGCGGGTGGCAGATCATCCCACTCATTTTTCCCTCTCCGAAGCACTCGCCACCGCCGCTGGGGTCAGGGCCAAAGAGACCTGGTTGACGCATTTGAGCCATGAAAATAATGAGGAATCGCTAGCAAATTCCCTACCAGATGGCGTGCGGTTTGCTTGGGACGGTCTAAGGATTTCACTGAATCATGCGCCGAGTCTTGCATGATTCGGCCATCTAGCCATCCTCCTCCGCATGAGACTCTTGGGCTTGATATTTTTTCTCTTTGTAGGGATGGTTTCTTTGGCGGATGCAGCAATCTCTCCCGCATCGGTTGCGGTGTTGTATAACTCAGCGGTGCCTGAATCTCGCCAACTTGCGACGTTTTACGCCTCCTCACGTGGAATTCCGGTCGATAATCTAATCGCATTGGACATGCCTCTTGCCGCAGATATTTCGCGGGATGAATATGAGAAATGGATATTAAATCCCCTGCGCGCTGAGTTCGAAAGTCGAAGTTTCTGGAAACGGCAGACCGATGCTGCTGGTTGCAAGGTGCCGGTGATCAATCGCATCCGTTCTCTGGTGACGATGAGAGGTGTGCCATTGCGGATAAAAGCGAACCCAAAACCCGCGACCAAGCCGGGCGATCCGCCTCCCATCATTGATCCACAAAATCCGGTCGCTGGGCACGATGAGTCGTCCGTGGACTCAGAATTGGCGATGTTTGGAGTGGAGGGCTTGCCGATCGACGGTGTTTTGCAAAACAAATACTATAAAAGCCTGAAGTCATTCCAAGACGCGAATATGCCTTTCCTCGTTCTTGTTGCGAGGATTGATGCACCAACATTCGCGACCTGTGAGCGAATGATTCGCGATGTGATCGAGGTGGAAGATACTGGGTTATGGGGCCTCGCTTACGTCGATATCGCTAACAAGTTTCCGCAAGGCGATGATTGGCTTGAGTCGGTCGCGAAACAAAATGCTCAAGTGGGAATCCCCACATTGGTGGATCGCTTCAATGACACACTGCCGAAAAATTACCCGATGACGGATGCCGCGATTTATTATGGTTGGTATGACTGGAACCTGAGTGGACCGTTTCTCAATCCACGCTTCAAGTTCCGCAAGGGTGGCATTGCAATTCACCTGCATTCATTCAGCGCAGAACAACTTTCGGATGCGACAAAGAACTGGTGTGGCCCCCTTCTTGAAAAAGGCGCGGCGGTGACCATCGGAAATGTTTATGAACCGTATCTTCACCTCACTCATGATTTTTCAATTCTCCAACAGCGGTTGTTAGCAGGATTTAGCTGGGGAGAAGCTTGTTGGATGGCGATGCCAGTCACTTCATGGCAAGGTGTTGTCCTAGGTGACCCATTGTATCGTCCATTCTTGCACTTCGATGGTGGAGGAAAAAAAATTGCTAGCGATATCCCATACCGAGCGCTGCGTGCAGCGGTCGTCGAGTGGCCAAATAATCCTAGAGAGCGAAATAAGCAGTTAGAAAATGCAACAGAACGCATGAAGAGCGGCGTGCTGGCCGAGGCAATGGGGCTTAATCTTATGATGCTCAATGATCCTTCCGGGGCCAGTAGGTGGTTCCGTACGGCCAAGGGATTTTATCCCGATGCTGTGGAGAAGCTTCGTCAAGATATGCAATTGGTTGCGATCGAACGTACAGCGAAGCACAAGGACCTCGCTGTTCGTGGCTTACGCGAAGCACTCGTGGAGTACGCTTCGCTGCCTGAGTTAGATGCGGTAAAGGGTTGGCTCGATATTGAAGATCCTCCGCCGCCACCTCCTGCAGATCCTACGAAGGTACCGGTTATAAAAAATCCTTGAGTGACCGATTTTTGAAATGACCTACGAATTTTTGTTAGAATCAGTTTGGCATCCTCCTCTTTTTGTGGCAGATGGGTTGTCAAAAACACTGCCGCCAGAGATTGAGTTACAAGCACTTTGGTTTGCCGGCGCTTTCGGTAGGGATTTTCGTACGACTACTGGAAAAAAAGTAAGAATCGTTCAGTTTGGTGAGTGGAACCGAGGGGCTGGACCTGATTTCATGCAGACTGCAGTGGAGATCGATGGAGAATTGAAAACAGGACCATTAGAGTTAGATCCATTGGCAAGCGATTGGGAAACCCATGGGCATGGTATGAACCCAGCATTCAGCTCGGTGGTCTTGCACGTGGTTTTTGAATCGGACAGTCGCCGGATTTTCACACGGACCTGTGACCATGCAGAGGTTCCTCAGGTGGTGATCACTGCGATACAACTCTCCGATGCGCTCAATCGTCCACAACGTGAGGTGGCAATCGCTCATCCGGGCCGATGTGTCGCGCCTTTGAAGGGATTGTCGGTCGGCGGCATCGAGTGCTTATTGGGCGAGGCTGCAGTTTATCGTGCCGGACTCAAGGCAGCGCGTTGGTTGCGTACGGCGGATGCTCACGGCAGGGATGCAGCGCTATTTCAAGCCACCGCTGAGACTCTAGGATATCGAGGAAATGCACTGGCAATGAGATTACTCTCGCAGAGAATGCCGCTTTCGTTTCTTAAGTTAGAAGCAGAATCGACGGAAGCGCTACTGTTTGGATCGGCGGGTTTTCTCTCGGCGAACTTGTATGAGCTTGCTCCGCCTGACACCCGCGATTATCTACGGGGCTTGTGGGACACTTGGTGGAAAAGCCGTGCATGCCATGAAACGAATGGGGAGCGGGCGATTCCATGGAAGACTCACGGGCAACGTCCTGCTAACCACCCTCATCGACGTGTCGGTGCGCTCGCTGTATTAATAAAAGTTTGGCCACAATACCGACGATTGGCCTTGGCACGCCCTTTTGCAGCGAAGCCGCTGATCGATTTTTTGCAAATGCTCGAACACGAGTTTTGGAACTACCGCCATACCCTTACCTCCAATCCATCCAAACAAAAAGTTGCTTTGTTTGGTAGATCTCATGCGTTAGAATTAATTGCAAATCATCTAGCACCTCTTGCCATGCATGAAGGTGGAATGACTTATTCATCCTATTACAAACTGCGGAACTCTGCTGCGAATGACAAAGTGAAACGCTGCGGTCTTCGCTTGTTTGGATCTACTCAAGCATCGCTTCCGTGGATGCGCCGTGTGTCTCATCACCAAGCTTTGTTACAAGTCTATCAGGATTTTTGCCTAGAAGATTTTTCAGACTGTAAAAATTGTCCTTTTCCAGAACAACTCGCCCAGTGGCGTTAACGATACCAACGATGAAAATTTGTTTGAACGGAAACTCTCACGAAATTGACGCGCCAATGACGGTGCTTGTTCTGCTTAAAACTTTAGGTTTCGCAGACCAACCGGTAGTTGTCGAACTCGACGAAAAAGCAATTTTTCCGCGAGATTTTGTCAGTGTGTTGGTATCCGAGGGCTCTAAAGTGGAAATTGTGATGCTGGCAGCAGGAGGGTAGTTGATAAATGCGGTTGCCTTCGAGAGGTGCCATGTTTAATTTTTAATTTTATTTCAAATACTTATGACAATGAAAGCTCAATACTGGATATCATCACTCGTCGTTATTCTCATCGTTTTTATCAGTCTATCAAGTTGCAAGTCTGGTGGTGGCGACAAGATCAAGGTGGGTGAATTCGCCTCGCTCACCGGTAAAGAAGCGACGTTCGGCACGTCTGCCCATGAAGGCACCTTGCTTGCCATCGAGCAGGTAAACTTATCTGGTGGCGTGCTGGGCAAGCAATTGGAATTACTAACCGAGGATGATCAAACTAAGGCGGGTGAGCCAGCTAATGCGGTCAACAAGCTCATCTCCAAGGATGGCGTAATCGCGATCCTTGGTGAGGTTGCATCCAGTCGCTCGTTAGAAGCTGCACCGATCTGCCAGCAAAGCCAAATCCCAATGATTTCGCCCGCGTCCACAAATCCTACAGTCACGCAAGAAGGTAACTATATTTTCCGAGTCTGTTTTAATGACGATTTCCAAGGTGGCGCTCTAGCCAACTTTGCAAGTGGCACACTGAAAGCAAAGAAAGTCGCAATTCTAACCGATGTGAAAAGTGACTACAGCAAAGGCTTGGCCAAAAGTTTCAAGGCGAAGTACAGTAACAACGGTGGCAATATCGGCACAGAGTTGGACTTCAACGGCGGCGACAAAGATTTTAAAGGCCAGCTCACTGCGATTAAAAGTGACAATCCAGATGCCATTTTCCTTCCAGGCTATTACAACGATGTTGCACTCATCTGCATCCAAGCCAAACAACTGGGCATGAATATTCCGATCTTCGGCGGTGATGGATGGGAGAGTGAAAGTCTTCTCACCATTGGCAAGGATGCCATGGAAGGTCACTACTTCTCAACCCACTGCTCGATCGAGCAACCGACTCCAGAAATGACGGCTTTCGTTGCCGCATATCAAAAGCGCTTCGAGGGGAAAACCCCGGATGCGATGGCGGTTCTGGGATACGACTCAGCCATGGTGCTGGTGGATGCAATCAAACGCGCCAAAACCACCGAGTCAGTGGCACTGCGTGATGCGATCGCAGCCACCAAAAATTTTGCCGGTGCAAGTGGCAACATAAACCTCAACGCTGATCGTGATGCGGTAAAAGCTCTCGTCTTTATCCAAATTAAAAATGAAAAGTTTACCTACAACACCACCGTCAATCCTTGATTTCCTAACGATGAATTGAGTCTTTTTTGTATTGCTCGACCCATCTAATTTTTAACTAATAATTCTTTTGGATTGGTTTCTTCAGCAAGCAATCAATGGGCTAGGTTTGGGAGCGATTTACGCGTTGATCGCTCTAGGTTACACGATGGTTTATGGTGTGCTGCGTTTTATCAATTTCGCTCACAGTGATGTCTTGATGCTGGGTGCTTTCACCGCGCTCTATGTTGCTCCTCAGATTGAAAAAGTTGCAGGTGCAGAATCACCCGTTGGATGCGTGATGGTATTTGTAGTTGCGGCCGCGGTTTGCGCCTGCATCGGAATGTTGATCGAGCGTCTTGCATACCGCCCACTAAGGAATCGGCCAAAACTGGCAGTCTTGATCACCGCGATCGGCGTTTCACTTTTGATTGAATACACCGCGCAGAACGAAAAAGTTTTTGGTTCCGCCCCTCAACCTTTTCCAAAATTACTAAGTGACTATGAAATCAACTTGGGAAATCTAGTGGTTTCGAGTAACGATATTCTAACTGTCGGTGTGACAATCGTTTTACTTGTGGCGATGTGGTGGATCGTTCAGAAAACTCGAGTCGGCACCGCCATGCGAGCGGTCTCATACAACCAGCAGGCTGCTGCCCTCATGGGCGTGCCAGTGGACAAGATTATCTCATTCACTTTCGGGCTTGGCTCGGCACTTGCTGCGATTGCGGGGGTCCTCTACGCGATGAAGGCACCTGGAATTGAACCGTTGATGGGGGTTCAACCAGGTCTTCGTGCATTTGTTGCGGCGGTTCTCGGTGGGATTGGAAATCTTCCAGGCGCAGTTCTTGGTGGGTTCTTGCTCGGATTACTTGAAACTTTTGCAGGAGGAATTCCCGGGTTATCTAACTACAGAGACGCCATCGCGTTCGGGATTCTTATTCTAATTCTGCTGCTCAAACCTGCTGGTCTACTTGGCCGCTCAACGATCGAGAAGGTCTAATGAATTTTCGTGGTGCAAAACGCTGGTTATTGTTAGGTATAGCACTTGCAATTCTAGCATCTTATTTTTCGCCTCAGTTCAATCGTTATTATCTGGGGGTCGTAATTGATGTAGGGATCGCGATCATCCTCGCGACAAGTCTTAATTTGATCAATGGGCATACTGGGCAATTCAGTCTGGGTCATGCTGGTTTCATGGCCATCGGTGGTTACTTTTCTGCGTGGATATCATTAAGTGTCGGCGAATCGATTCAAGCATTTTGGTATTTTCCCTTGTCCCTCTGCGCGGGCGGTGTGCTCGCCGCGGCAGTTGGTTGGTTGGTCGGCGTGCCATCCTTGCGACTTCGTGGCGACTATCTCGCCATCGTCACTTTAGGCTTCGGTGAGATTATCCGGGTGATTGCTCAAAATACCGAAGCCGTTGGTGCAGCAAGCGGCCTCAAAGGCATACCCAAATTGACCACGCTGGGTTGGGCTTTTGGATTTGCCGTGATCACGGTTTACGCAATCGCAACTCTTGTAAACTCGACTTATGGACGGGCTTTTATCGCGGTCCACGATGACGAAATCGCAGCTGCATCCCACGGCGTCAACACGACGCGGACGAAGGTAGTCGCTTTTGTTACCGGGGCATTCTTCGCGGGGATCGCCGGCGGATTATACGCTCACCACAAGCAGTTTCTTTCGCCCACGGGCTTCGACTGGGTGAAATCGATCGATATTGTCGTGATGGTGATCCTTGGTGGAATGGGGCGTACGGGCGGAGTGATTGCTGCGGCGATTCTCCTCACTTTGATGCCAGAATTTCTGAGAGAGTTTTCGGAGTATCGCATGATCATTTACTCGTTGCTGATCATTCTCTTGATGCTACTCCGTCCCGAGGGACTGTTCTCATTCAAGACCCAAAGAAGAAGCAAATCATGAGTCTTCCTTTATTAGATCTTAAGAATGTGACGATCAAGTTCGGCGGACTAACTGCCGTTTCAGATTTGTCGATAAGTATCGGTGAGGGTGAACTCGTCGGACTCATCGGCCCCAACGGTGCGGGTAAGACGACCGCGTTCAATATGATTACCGGAGTTTATCAGCCCACGAGTGGTGAAATTAGTTTCGCTGGGAAAAATACGCTTGGGGTAAAACCTAATCAGCTCGCTGGCCTAGGTATTGCTCGGACTTTTCAAAATATTCGGCTATTCCGCAGCATGAGTGTGCTCGATAATGTGCGTGTGGCTGCTCGCCTTCATAATCACGAAGGTTTTTTTAGTTCTCTTTGGCGTGGCAAACGATGGCGATCTGCTGAGGTGGAAACTGAGAAAAACGTCATGGAACTTCTCGATATTTTTAATCTTGGAGATCAGCGTGATGAACTTGCAACCTCAATGCCATACGGGGATCAACGCAGACTAGAAATCGTCCGAGCACTTGCCACTCGTCCAAAAATTCTACTGCTCGACGAACCTGCCGCTGGCATGAATCCATCCGAAAAAGAGGATCTCATGCGACTGATTCGATTCGTCAAAGAACGCTATCAACTTTCAGTTTTGCTCGTCGAGCATGACATGAAAGTGGTGATGGGGATTTGTGAGCGCATTGCAGTTCTCGAATACGGAATCAAAATTGCAGAGGGTAATCCCAAAGAGATTCAGTCTCACCCGAAAGTCATCGAAGCTTACTTAGGGGCAGCAGCGATATAATATCTAAAAGCATGCTATCGGTTGAAAATCTTCATGTTTCCTACGGTGCAATCAAAGCACTTCACGGTATTAATTTAAATGTGCCTAAGGGCAGTATCGTCACTTTAATCGGGGCAAATGGTGCGGGAAAATCTACCACGTTGCGGTGCTTGTCTGGATTGGTGAAATGCACGACCGGATCAATCAAGTACGAAGAGAAAGAAATTTCAAAAATGCCGCCGCATTTGATAGTTGCTAGTGGATTGTGTCATGTCCCAGAGGGAAGAATGGTTTTTTCAAATCTAACTGTTCAAGAAAATCTACGGATGGGAGCATATCTTCAACTCGATACAAAATGGATAAGCTCCCAAACGGATTACGTTTTTGGATTATTTCCAAGACTCAAAGAGCGTCGCAGTCAAAATGCTGGCACACTCTCGGGTGGTGAGCAGCAGATGCTTGCCATCGGGCGGGCACTGTTGAGCAAGCCGAAGTTTTTGATGCTCGACGAACCGTCACTTGGCATCGCCCCGTTACTGGTAAAATCAATCTTTGAGCGCATCGTCGAGATTAACCGTGAGCAGGGACTTACCATCTTGCTTATCGAGCAGAATGCAAATCTCGCACTCGAGGTCTCATCTTATGCGTACGTTTTGGAATCCGGAAAAATCATGGTAGAGGGCCCATCAGCGGTGGTTAAGGCAGATCCGCAAGTACAAGCGGCTTATTTAGGCGCCTGATTTCTTAACGAGTGGGATTTGATTAAAAAACAAGGTGATCGCTAGATCGCTGCGAATCATACCGGTTGCGGGATGGTGAATTCATTGCCAGAATATAGCTCCGCATGGCTCGCCAATACACTCTTCACCGCGCTCAATCTGTC
>VFJU01000133.1 GCA_009885905.1 Verrucomicrobiota bacterium | reverse complement strand
TCGTCTCGCCCGGAGCTTGCCTCTGCCAAGGCAACGCCCACCCATCGTGCCGATGTCCGAATACCTGCTCCTTGTTTCCGAACTCGCCAAATTGGCCCACCCGCCCAAGCCAGTCGGGTTTACCGGCTCTCACTGGAAACTCTGATCCCTCCCGACTCAAGCTGGGGGAATCCACCCGGAATCATCTTTGAATTTTAGATTCTGGATTTTGAATGATCCGAATGATTGGAACGCCGCAATCGCTTTTTAATTCAACATTCAAAATCTCCGCACTAATTGCCGTCGATTCGCGCGGATTCGCCGCTACATTTCTTCTCATCGAGAATCCAAGATTCCCCCGCCTGCTATGAAATCTACCCCGATCGACTCCCGTGGCATGCCTGCTTGGCGGAAAACCCAGCACAACTTGCCAGTCGGTAAAAAAATCGAGATGATCGGTCGTATGATTCAAGAGACTCGTCAGCTCGAGGCCATCAAGAAAATATGCAAGCCGTCTGTGACACTCTCGAACAACTCGTCAGCGAGGGAACACTGAAGCACTACGCCATCGGCGGAGCGACTGCTGCCGGTTTTCATGGCGAGCCCCTCGCGACACGCGATGTGGATGTCTTCGTGTTCTTGGACGCAATCCCAGGCTCGCTTCTGGTTTCACTTGAATCGGTTTTCACCCGTCTGAGCGAGCTCGGGTTCTATGAATTTGAGGAAGAAGGGCTGCTCATTCATGGATTTCCAGTCCAGTTTTTAAGTGCCTCTCCCGGTCTCGAGAGCGAAGCGGTTGACTCGGCGATGGTTGTTGAGTGGGATCAGCACCGCATGCGAGTCATGCGCCCAGAACACCTTGCCGCAATCGCCCTAACGGTAGGACGACCGAAAGACCGTGCGAGACTCGTCTATTTGGCCGAACTCCCGCAATTTGATTCTGCTAGGTTTATCGATGTCCTCACCCGCCACGGCCTCATCGTCCAGTGGCATCAATGGGCTTCTGCTCTGGGCCTCAAGCACTGACTTACGCGCTCTGATTCTTAAAGGTAGCTCTGCACCGCCGGGGCAGCACGCCAATGAACCGCGATAGAATCGCATCAGACACTGACGTTCCGGCTCTTCTTGGCATCCCTTCGACATCTCTGTGACTGCGCTCCCGGCGGTAGCGCGCTACCCGTCGACCACCGACCACCGACCACCGACCACCGACAACCGACAACCGACAACCGACACGCCCCCTCCTTGAAGCACGCACCGCGTTAACATTCCCTGTCATCTAAATATCGTTTTCCATGGAATCTAAGGACTACCAACCGGCGCATTTGCTGGATTTCCTCTCGGACGATCCAGATCTATTGCTCGCCATGGTCTTTGGCTCGACCGCGGACGGGAGTCACCGGCCTGACAGCGATATCGATGTCGCGGTCTATCCGCGAAATCAACTCGCCAGTCGTAAACGACAATTGTTGGTCGATGAAATCGCATTTGCGACAGGCAGGACCGTAGATCTGATCGACCTCACCCATGTGGATGGGGCGCTGCTGAGACAAATCCTCCACTCCGGCAAAGTCATTTTCTCGAAGGAGCCCGGCAT
>VFJU01000446.1 GCA_009885905.1 Verrucomicrobiota bacterium | reverse complement strand
GAGCAATCAGTGCCATCGCCGTGCCTGAAGCATTCGAGGGGTCGCTCGAAAAACTCGGGGCACGAGTGGAAATCCGCCGTCGATTTTCAGACCATTACCGATTTTCTCGTAAAGAAGTAGAGACCTTCATGCAGCGTTGCGTAGAGCGCGACATGGGATTAATCGTGACCACGGAGAAAGACGCGGTGCGCTTTCCAAGGCCAAAATCCATCGATGTCCCGATCTATTTCCTCCGAATCGAGGTGCAAATCCTCAAGGGTCAGGATATCTGGAACGAGCTAATCCAACGGATTTGCAACCCTCCGCCGGCGTTTCAGTCCGTGTTGCGCAACCGCCACGCCTACCGTCCGTGAAAATTCTACCTTTTTCGGATTGCCACATTGAAAAGTCGTCCCTAGTTTTCGCCTCCCGCCAATTTTAACCTCACATCAGAGATGTCCAAGCACAATAGCCTCAAGTCCAATGCCACCGTCGGCGGCAAACGTTCCGTTCTCAAGCGCTTCGAGCGTGTCAAACTCCTCAAGGAGCGCGGCGAGTGGAAAGCCGGGCGGTCACCCGTCGGCCTTCCTAAGACCAAGCACGAGGGTTAATCCCCAGGCTTTTTCTCCTCTCTAAAGCGCGCGGATCCCACCGGGTTTCGCGCCTTTTGCATTTACTACCATGGCAACCAACGACGGCGCTCGCCTCAATAAATACCTCGCGTCTTGCGCGGTGGGCTCACGACGTGCCTGCGACGAGCTCATCAAAGCCGGCCGAGTCGAGGTGAATGGCGCGCCGTGCGTCAACATGGGAACACGGATTTCCAGTGCAGACCACGTGAAGGTCGACGGCAAACGAGTGGCTCCGCGCGAAACCCTAATCATCGCTTTCCACAAACCTCGTGGCTACGTCTGCACTCGCGAGGATGAGTTAGGGCGAGAAACCATTTATGCACTTCTGCCGGCATCGCTGCATTCGCTGCACCACGTTGGAAGACTTGATCGCGATTCCGAAGGCTTGCTTATTTTAACGAACGACGGCGATCTCTCTCAGCAGTTGATGCATCCATCGAAGTCGATCGAGAAGGAGTACTTAGTCACTTCTAACCAAGCATTCGAGAACTCGCACCTCGACCAATTTCTTGAAGGCGTCTTCACGACCGAAGGCAAATTGAAGGCTAAAGCGATCGAAAGACTCTCTTCACGCCGAATCAAGGTGGTGCTGGATCACGGCGCAAAAAGGCAAATCCGCGTGATGTTTGATACGCTTGGCTATCAGGTGACCAAACTGCTACGTGTTAGAATTGGTGCACTTTGGCTTGGAGATCTCCAACCGGGCACTTGGGCTGCCTTGAACGCGCTGGAAATCCAAATGCTTCTCGGTAATCCGAAACCCGCCAAAAAGCGCGATACTTCGGATGAGTCGAGAACTAGGAAAACAAACTGAGTCAATTTTCCAAGATTCAACTCACGAATGCTTCGGTTGCCCAAATGGTTGAAATCTTATCACTCGTTACCATCGAGCGTATGGCAATTCGTAGCAGGGCAATTTTTAATAAATCTAACTGTTACATCGCAGTTTCTTTTGCTAAATCTTTTTTTAAAAGGAAAAGGCCTTAGCGATCCCGCGATTGCAGCCCTTACGTCCCAGCGATTCATCGCAACGTTTTTTCTCGCACTGCCAGCAGGCCTCTGGCTGCGTGGTCGCCCCTTGCGCAGACCAATGATCTTGAGTGCGGCACTTTTTTCCCTCACCGCACTGATCGCGCTTGAATCAATGCGTCTCAACATGATGACAGCGGCATCGGCTTGCCTAGTTGCCATGGGCTTAGCGAGCCTAGTCCTCAACATCGCAGGCCTGCCCATGGCACTTAGACTCGCTCCACCAGAACAATCGAGTGAGACGCTCAGCCTACTCTTCGCAACGTGGGCCGCAGCGAGTATGTGCGCGGGCATCCTGTCTAGCGTGCTTCAAGGTATTGGCCAATTTGAGATCGGGAATTTCCACCTTGTCTTCAACGAATATTCGACGCTGTTATTACTAACACTTGCAGGTTTTGGAGCGCCCTTTTTCTATGCTCGGATACCAGACCCTCGGCCAAAAAAGCCCCCAGCCCGCAACTGGCTCCATGTTCACCACGAAAACTGGCCCGTCCTGTTGAGAGCATTGCTACCGACGCTCTGCATCGCAACTGGTGCAGGTCTTAGCATTCAATTCCTCAATTTGTTTTTTAGCAGCGTCTTCAATCTAAGCTCTGCCTCGTACTCAGCTTACGGATCTATCACAAACCTTTTTGTTCTTTTCGCCGGATTGATGGTACCCGAAGTGAAACGTCGCCTTGGGTGGCGCGGTTTGATTATCGGGGTGCAATTTGTCGCCGTCATTCTTCTCATCATCATGGGAATCACTGAGCTTTGGAAGGCCACGGCATGGGCGCTACCCCTCGCGATCGGCTGTATGATCTTTCGCCAACCGCTCATGAGCATGGCCGGTCCATCGACAAGCGAGCTCACGATGAACTATGTTGGCGAGAGAAACCGCGAATTGGTGAGCGCCTGTAACGGCGCCATTTGGAGTGGTGCATGGTGGCTTGCTGCTCGGACTTTTGAAATACTTCGCAATCATGATCTACCTTATTGGCAGGTCTTTATGGTAACTGCGGCGCTCTATCTTGCCGGAACTTTCTCTTACCTTTTGATCATTCGAGTCGTGGAAAAACGTTCAAACGAAGCAATATCTCTTTGTACAACCTCGACCCATGAGCAGTTAGAAACTTAACCGAAATTTTCAACGATTCGCCATCGCCGTAGCGGCAATATACGCTGTCGTCCACGCAGCTTGAAAATTAAATCCTCCTGTGATTCCATCGATATCGATGCACTCACCAACAAAAAATAGGCCAGGTGTCACTCGGCTTTCCATCGTACGAAAATCAACAGAGTGCCTCTGGATACCACCCGCCGTAACAAACTCATCTTTATTAGTTGTCTTTCCCGTCGCATGAAATCGAGCGGACTTCAAAGATTCTAACAAACTCTTGGTCGCTGATTTCGATAGGTGGCCCCAAGTGACTTGGTCATCAATCCCACAGCAAGCCACAATTCGCTCCCACAGTCTCCTTGGAATCGGATGGATTGGCGTATTGCGAATCAGCTTGGCACCTTGATTCTGGCGAATTTCTGCGAAGCGCTCTCTTAACTCCGCATCTTTTATTTCTGGAAGCCAATCGATCACGAAAGTGAATTGATGATTGGTGCTCGCAAGCTGACGCGCCTCCCATGAGGAAAGTCGTAAAACCGCAGGTCCACTGACACCGCGGTGAGTGATTAACAAAGGCCCTACCTGTGATGCTTGTTGCCCATCTCTTCGGATAGCGACCAAAGGATGCGCAACTCCCGCAAGGTCACTGAGACGGGCATCTGTTACATTAAATGCGAAAAGCGAGGGGACTAGAGATTCCGTCGGCTGATTGAATTTTTCTAACTGTTTCATCAGCGGACTCGCTTTGAGAGACCCAGTCGCAAAACAAACCGAACGCGCTAACACAGGGGTCGGTTGATTTTCGAATTGCAACACGAAGCAACCATCACCTCGGCTTATTTCGATCAGTGCATGATTCCGTAGCAATGGGATATGACATTCGCGAGCACGACTCAGAAAACAATCAATGACGGTTGCCGAGTGATCGGTGGTGGGAAACATCCGCCCATCTGATTCAGTTTTAAGTGTCACACCGAAACGGGCGAACCAAGCCACTGTATCCAAAGGCTGCCAACGATGAAAAGCGGCAAGCAGTTCACGTGAACCCCGCGGGTAATTTTTAGCCAGTTCTCTCGGATCGAAGCAAGAATGAGTGACATTACAACGACCACCACCTGATATTTTTACCTTTTGTAGAAAATGAGAGCCTTTTTCAAAAACTGCGATACTACGATCTGTGACTAATTCCGCATACTGCAAAGCCGCGAAAAATCCTGAAGCGCCACCACCAATGACGGCAACGTCTAAAATTGATGGGAGGGTATGCACGAACACTGAGATGACTTTATTTGATACAACTGAAGCGGAGTGAATAAATCAGATCACCTTTTCTATCCAATCTAATAGTTCCACCACCGGCTTATTGCGTTGCATATCTTGAGCACGTAACATTGCACACTTACTTATCTTTTTATCTGTAAGACAACGCTTCAATAGAGACTTCAAACTCTCTTCTTTGAGACGGCTAATCCCTATGCTCAAGCCCACACCAAGCCTTTCAATGCGAGCTGCATTGTCGGGCTGATCCAATGTCATGTGAACAACAAGCTGGGGAATTCCTGCAGCAAGGCACTGAGATGTTGTCCCAATCCCACCGTGATGCACCATCACGGATGCGCGTGGAAGAATCAAACTGAACGGCGCATATGCCGTTACAAAAATTTGATCCGGAAGATTTTTGGGAACTTGATCTACCTTTGTTGTCAAAAAAACAGCCCGGCAGCCTAATTTAACCACAACCTGAGCTGCCACTTCGAAAAATCTAGCCGCATGAAATTGTCCAGTGCCTGCGGTAAAAAGAACGGGCTTTTCACCTGCAGCGATAAAACTTTCGAGACTCGCTTCCATTTCGTGTTGATTCGCCAAATCTTCTAACGGAAAATCCCACTGCAAAGTATTATGGGGGCGGTCCCTCTCCACTCTCGAAAACCAAGAGGGAAAGAGTGCTAAAACACCATCTGGCGAATGATGCCAATCTTTCCACAGTCGACGTGGAGGGCAAACCCCGTGCTCCACACACGACTCAATCACCAACGGAAGTGCATATCGATCATAGGGACTCGGTAAAGAAATGATAAATTTTCTCAACACAAACGGCAGCAAACGAACAAAACGAATCTCTGGAAATACCAATGGTACATCATCTCCACTCATCATTGCCGCTGGATAGAGATGCACCGTAACGAGTGGAATCCCATATTTTTCGCGTGCGATCCTCGCCGCAAAGGAAATCATCGGCGCAAGCATGAGATCAGGTTTACCGCACTCGGAAACCACGTGGTCAATGGCTGCTGCACACGGCGCTACCGCACGTGCTGCATGGGCGAAAGCAACCTGCTTACAACGCCGGGGCTTCCATAAATCCGCTTGTGCAAGCATTAGAGGCAACTCATCGGGAGTCGGGCAAAAGATGCGAATGCCCGCCGCCGTAGCAACTCCCTCGTACATCGAGGATGTGATCATCGTGACGCGGTGGCCACGATCTAATATTTTTTTACCTAACCAAATAAATGGAAAAACACTACCTGACGTGCCGAATGGAAGAAGGAGTATATGACTCATGAAAAATATGCTGTGCGATTCAAGGTTATGTGAATTTTATTAGCTTAGTAAAATGAATCATTACGTTGAAAGAAAACACTTAAGAATTAGACGTTTCACTCGGTGCCTAGCCTATTAAAAATGTAAAATCTTCAAAGCAGTGATTCCAAATTTCTCACACTCCGGCATGACACTGGAAGAAATAACCCTCAAATCGGTGCCGCGTGCAACCGGCATGAGTTCGACTGAATTCCCTCACTAAACCTTATTTCAAGCAATCCTCTTACAAACACGAATTCGCTTCCGATGAGCAATTTTACACGAATTTGGCATCTCTTCGGCGACGTATTAAGTTCTAAGGGTCGGTTTCGCTTCAATTTCTTGCCAATGCTGCCAAGTTCGATTTCACTTTGAGCCGCTTCACCCATGGCTCTCATTGTTCAAAAATACGGCGGTACCTCCGTTGGCTCGCTTGACCGAATCCGCAACGTTGCTGCTCGGATGAAACGCACCCGTGACGCTGG
>VFJU01000232.1 GCA_009885905.1 Verrucomicrobiota bacterium | reverse complement strand
TAGCCACTCGCAACGCCCATAAAACCGAGGAAATTCGTGGAATGATCGGTGAGCGGTTTGAGGTTCTTGATGCCAGAGCTTTTGCGGATTTCCCGGAGGTTGAGGAGACCGGGACGAGTTTTCTGGAAAATGCGCGCTTGAAGGCCGAGGCCATCAGCCGGTGCATCGATGGGTGGGTGCTATCCGACGATTCCGGGCTAGAAGTGGACGCTCTCGCCGGGGCGCCTGGCGTGTGGTCCTCAAGCTATGGTGGGGAAGAAGGAAACCACGCAATGAATAATGCGCGCTTGTTAGATGAAATGGCTGGGGTGTTAGATCGCAAGGCTCGCTTCCGTTGCACCATGGTCTTGGCCAAAGACGGCGTCGAGCAGGCGCACTTCAGCGGCTCTGTCGAGGGTCGCCTAGTGGATGCGGTGCACGGTGCTGGCGGCTTCGGCTACGATCCACTTTTCGTTCCCAGTGGCTACGACAAGACGTTTGCAGAATTGGGTAACGATGTTAAAAACACCTTGAGTCACCGTTCCCGCGCCTTGGCTCAGGTGATATCGTTTCTGGCCGGGGACGGCTAAAATCATTTGATTATCTTAAGCAAATAGTCGACAACTCGGATGGTGATACGAATGGATCGATTGTGGATGATTGTTCGTCATGTGGCGATGGGGCTCCTCATCTTGTTAGGAATGGTCGCGTGCTCGAGCCAAGTGAAAGCAAGGCGCACCGTGTCATACCGTTTCGAGAGCGGCCGCACGGCATTGATGAAAAATGGCATCGCCTACGCGCCGCGCCATGCACCCGCCGCAGTGAAGCGGGCGCTCGCCGCAGGCAACCGCTTGCAGGGGATGCCCTACAAGTGGGGCGGTGGTCATGGCCAGCACCGCGATACCGGCTACGATTGCTCCGGCTCGGTTTCGTATGTGCTGCGGGAGGCCGGGCTCTTGAAAGGATCACTCACTTCGAAAAATTATTTTAAGTACTGCAAAAAAGGTGAAGGGAACTGGATCACGCTCTACATCCGCGACGGTCACGTCTTCATGACGGTCGCCGGCTTGCGCCTCGATACGGGCGGACCCGGTGGCGAAACGGGCCCCCGCTGGAAGACCGCCACTCGCCGAGCGAGTGGATTCGTGGTCCGGCATCCCCCGGGCCTCTGAGACGCGCCAGCTAGCGGTACCCGTTAGCACGAAAATTTTCCCCTCCGACCGTGCTGGAGACGCCTGCGGAAATCTTTCACGCATCCCGCCCTTTACATCGCGTGAGATCCCTGCCACATACCTCAAAATTTAGCCGCCCAGCGGAGTTTCCCGAATCATTTTCACCACCATGCCCAAAGACACCTCAATCCGGAAAATTCTCGTCATCGGCTCAGGGCCCATCGTCATCGGCCAAGGTTGCGAATTCGACTACTCCGGCGTCCAAGCATGTAAGGCACTCAAGGAAGAGGGCTACGAGGTTGTCCTGGTGAATTCTAACCCCGCGACGATCATGACGGACCCAGAGTTCGCTCATCGCACTTACATCGAACCGATCACTCCAGAGGTCGTCGAAAAAATTATCGCTCGCGAGAAGCCGGATGCATTGCTTCCAACACTCGGTGGACAAACGGCACTTAACACCTCGATGTCGCTCTACAAATCTGGCGTCCTGGAACGGCACGGTGTAAAAATGATAGGTGCCAAGGCCGAGGCCATCGACATGGGGGAAGATCGCCAACTTTTTAAAGAGGCGATGATCCGCATCGGCCTCGACATGCCGCGCTCGGGCATCGCTCACACCATGGATGAAGCTCGCAAGGTGGCAGAGGAGATCGGCACATTCCCACTCATCATCCGTCCCGCGTTCACTCTCGGCGGTCAAGGCGGCGGCATCGCCTACAATCGCGAGGAGTACGAGGAAATCATCACCCGCGGCCTCGACCTTTCTCCGGTTTCGGAAGTCCTCATCGACGAATCACTGCTCGGTTGGAAAGAGTTTGAAATGGAAGTCATGCGCGACTGCGCCGATAATTGCGTGGTGATCTGCTCGATCGAAAACCTCGATCCCATGGGCGTACACACCGGCGACTCGATCACTGTTGCTCCGATCCAAACACTAACAGATCGAGAATATCAAATTATGCGCGACGCTTCCTTCGCGGTGATCCGCGAGATCGGCGTGGAAACCGGTGGATCTAACATCCAGTTCGCGACCTGCCCGAAAACCGGCCGCATGATCGTCATCGAGATGAACCCACGCGTGTCACGCTCGTCGGCACTGGCATCGAAAGCCACCGGCTTCCCCATCGCCAAGATCGCCGCCAAGCTCGCCGTCGGATACACGCTTGATGAGTTGCCTAACGACATCACCCGCGTCACGCCCGCTTCATTCGAACCGACAATCGACTACGTGGTCACCAAGATTCCACGTTTCACTTTTGAAAAATTTCCCACCGCAAATCCGGTTCTAACCACCTCGATGAAATCCGTGGGCGAAGCGATGTCGATCGGTCGCACCTTCAAGGAGAGTATGCAGAAATGCCTACGTTCGCTGGAAACGGGTCGTTGGGGATTCGGCTTCGACAAAAAAGACCCGCTAAACCCATCGCGTGACGAGATCGCCCGCAAGCTGCAGATTCCCAATGCAGAACGCATATTCTGGCTGCAAACCGCGTTCGTTAACCACTGGTCGTTAGAGGAAATTTTCGAGGCCACCGCCATCGACCCGTGGTTCCT
>VFJU01000200.1 GCA_009885905.1 Verrucomicrobiota bacterium | reverse complement strand
TCCTTGGTCTCGACCGTTCGCCACACTTTCACCGGTTCCCCCGGAGGTGGAACCCTACCTTTCGCACTCTCGCTGAGCCGTAACCATTCACGCCGATGGCGACAAGTGGGCGGACCGCGGCGGGTCAGCCCTACTGTTTTAAGGTCGGCCGGACCGCGGCTGGCACAGCCGTAACTCACGGAGGGTGGTCGTCTCGCCCACCAGAATTCAAAACAGTCGCCAGGATCGGAACTCTTCCTCTTCTCTTCCCTCACACAGCAAAATTGTAAGAGACACAAAATTGTAAGAGACAGAAATAATCAAAATATTCTTGCTCTAGAAATTTTGTCGGCGAAATCCAGTCGAGGCCCAGCACGGCGAACGCCACTTCTTTTTCTCAGACAAACAACGGGGATACGAAACGCAACAATCAAACCTATTTATTTGTCTGACTCTTTAAATTGGAGGGTGGCTTGTTGTGTGGGTCAAGAAATGGCTTATTTCAAACATAATCAACTTGCAACCTGAAGCGGGACTACTGCACTGAGTTCTTGTGCTTTTTCTCTTTGGGTTTTGCGGAAGAGGTAATGGTTTTGGAGACGCATCCAGTATTCCGGTTCGTTTCCGAAGTAGCGGCCGAGCTTCAGGCAGTGCTCTGGGGAGAGCAGGCGGCGGCTGGCGAGAATGTCATTGAGCATTTGCGGGCTGATGTGGAGGTCGGCAGCGAGCTTCGCCTGAGTCAGGCTGTAATCGTTTAGAAAATCCCGCAGCATGGCGGCGGCGGAGTTTGTCAGGGGGATAGCGGTGATTTTTGGTTTCATTGGTTCAATGGTAGTCGGTGATTTCAACATCGTGAGCGTCCTGCCCTTTCCATCGGAAGACGATGCGCCACTGTTTGTTTATACGGATGGAATGGAATCCGGCGAGCTTGCCTTTCAGTAGCTCCAAATGGTTGCTTGGCGGTTGGCGAAGGTTTTCGAGTGAGATCGCCTCATGGATGGCAACGAACTTGTGATAGGCTCTTTCCTGAATGTCCGGGGCGATTTTACGCGAAACCGTCAGGTTGAAAATTTTTTCACTTTCTTTGTCTCCGAAGGTGACGATCACAAGTCCAAAGTACTCGTATTTGCGTATTTCGCAAGTGGGAAATTCTTAAATTTGCGTATTCGGAGCCGATTGGTCAAAGAGAAACCACCATCCTAATTCGGATGACGGCTAGATTGAGTGCAGTTGGACCCAACGGGATG
>VFJU01000236.1 GCA_009885905.1 Verrucomicrobiota bacterium | reverse complement strand
TCATCCAGCAGGCTTCGCAAACGATTACATTCGGTGCACTGCCTGCCGCCACTTTTGGTGACGCGTCCTTCGCATTGTCCGCGACCTCCTCCTCGGGCCTCGCGGTTTCATATTCCAGTTCGAACCCACTCGTCGCCACCGTCACCGGCAATACCGTGACCCTCATAGGCGCAGGAACCACCATTCTAACCGCTTCGCAAACAGGTAACACCAACTTCACCGCCGCCGCGAGCGTCCCGCAGTTGCTGACCGTGAACCCGCCCAGCGCCACGATCACGCTAAGTAACATGACCCAAACCTACGACGGCAATCCAAAACCCGTCACCGCGACCACCTCGCCGCCCGGTCTAACCATTTCGATCACTTACAACGGCAGCGCCACCGCACCGACGTCCGCAGGCACCTACACCGTCGTCGCCACCATCACCGGTCCAAACTACGTCGGCAGCAGTTCCGGTACGCTCGTCATCCAGCAGGCTTCCCAAACGATCACATTCGGCGAGATTCCTGCTGCCACTTTTGGTGACGCGTCCTTCGCATTGACCGCGACCTCCTCTTCTGGTCTCGCGGTTTCATATTCCAGTTCGAACTCACTCGTCGCCACGGTCGAAGGCAACACCGTGACCCTCACAGGCGTAGGAACCACCATTCTAACCGCTTCGCAAACGGGTAACACCAACTTCGCCGCCGCAGCGAGCGTCCAGCAGTTGCTCACCGTGAACCCGCCCAGCGCCACGATCACGCTAAGTGACCTTGCCCAAACATACGACGGCAGTCCAAAACCCGTCACCGCGACCACCACACCGCCCGGTCTAACCACTTCGATCACTTACAACGGCAGCGCCACCGCACCGACGTCCGCAGGCACCTACACCGTCGTTGCTACCATCACCGATCCAAACTACGTCGGCAGCAGTTCCGGTACGCTAGTCGTCCAGCAGGCTTCGCAAACGATCACATTCGGTGAGATTCCTGCCGCCACTTTTGGTGACGCGTCCTTCGCATTGAACGCGACCTCCTCTTCGGAGCTCGCGGTTTCATATTCCAGTTCGAACCCACTCGTCGCCACGATCGACGGCAACACCGTGACCCTCATAGGCGCAGGAACCACCATTCTAACCGCCACCCAAGTAGGTGATTCAAACTTCACCGCTGCAACGAGCGTCCCGCAGTCATTCACCGTTAACGCGGCCAGCGCCACGGTCACGCTCAGTAACATGACCCAAATCTACAACGGTGATCCAAACCCCGTCACCGCGACCACCTCGCCGCCCGGTCTAACCACCTCGATCACTTACAACGACAGCACCACCGCACCGACGTCCCTAGGGACCTACCCCGTCGTTGCCACCATCACCGATCCAAACTACGTCGGCAGCAGTTCCGGCACTCTCACTATATCCCCCGGCAATGACTATGCATCATGGGCGAACATCAATTTCACTGAGTCCGAAAAAACCTCCGGCTTGGCGGATGACCATGTGGACTTTGATGCCGACCACTTATTAAATCTGGCCGAGTATGCACTGGGCAGCGATCCCCGCCATTTCACCCCACCCTTGGCTACCACACTAGATTCCAATGGTCTTTCGATCATTTTCACACGACCTTCCAACTTACCAAGTGTCATCTACCATGCAGAATCCTCGGAAAACTTGCAAACATGGACGCCCTTGACCCTTGAGTTGTTAGAGCCGGGTGCCGTAGAAACTCTTCGCGCTCGTACCCCACTTGGCACCGGAATCAACGCCAAAAGCTTCATTCGCTTGCGCTTCGAGCGTCAATAAGCGCCCCGTCCGTTCTCAATCCCATTGACCCTCCGCTTCTCACGACTAGGGTCGCACCACACCCATGGCTGGCTTTTTCAAATCACTATTTAACAAGATCACCAATCGCGCAGAAATCGATTGGGATGACCTCGAGGCCGATCTAATCAGTTCCGATCTCGGGATTCGCATGACCACCGCCATCCTTGATGAACTTCGAGATCTTGGCAGAGAAATTTCTGGCGAAGATGTTGTGCAGGTCACGCGCAGGCAAATTTCTAAACGACTGCCCGACGCCCTTGCGCCGCCCGTTCCGCGTGCGGACGGCAAGCCATTCGTGATTTTAGTCGTCGGTGTCAATGGCACCGGCAAAACCACTTCTTCCGCGAAATTAGGGTTGTGGTTCAAACAACGAAATCACTCGGTGATCTTAGCCGCCGCCGACACTTTCCGTGCTGCCGCGGTGGAGCAACTTCAGCGCTGGGGTGAGCGGTTGAGCATTTCTGTGGTCACAGGAAACCCCAACGCTGACCCCTCGTCCGTCTGTTTTCATGCCCATCAAAAAGCGATCGCTGACAAGGTCGAATTCCTCATTTGCGACACCGCAGGACGCATTCACACTCGCCATAATCTCATGGAAGAACTTGGGAAAATCTGCCGCACTCTTGCAAAGCAAGACGCTTCTGCACCGCACTTAACTCTGTTAGTTGTCGACGCCACCACCGGATCTAACGCTCTTCAGCAGGCAAAAGAATTCCACAAAGCCAGCCCGCTCGATGGGCTCATCATCACTAAACTCGATGGCTCGGGTAAGGGTGGCATCGCGGTTAGCATCCACGACCAGCTGAACATCCCACCACGCTTTCTAGGCACGGGTGAAGAACCCGACGCATTCTCTATTTTTCAAAAGGAATCTTTCGTTGCGGATATTCTTTGATGGTACTAATCAGGCAAGTGTAGATCGCAATACTCTTTTCCGTCCGCACCGATCCGAAATTCGACCTCAGGATCCATCACATCGTCACGGTGGCAAATCACGCATATGTGAAAAGCCTCACTCTTTCCCATTTTTAGCGAATCAAAACGTTTTTTGCGTTGGCCCGCTTCGAAGATCCTCGCCGTACCTCGAAGAGCAGGTACCGCGGCCCAGATAAAATAGTTTGAATAAGCTGCTAGATAGAATGGCATCAAAATGGGCTGCGATATCGCATCAAAAAAGATCAAGGCACCCGCAAACATTCCGAGGAAACGAACTTGAACAGGAATGACGAAAAATAACAGTATTTCAGTTTTTGGATAGAGCGTCGCAAAAGCGACGAAAGCTGCACCAAAAAGCACCATTCCACTCGAAGGAATGGCAAATGGATAAGCAAAACTCGCAACCAGCACGACCAGAATTCCTGTGTAATAGAATAAGGATGTCTTGAAACTGCCCCACGCATTTTCCAGCCCGTCACTGACCATGAAAACAAAATTCACCGCAAAGATCAGGAAGGCGATGTTGATCAACGTTGGTTTACCAAACTGCGAACTCGCAAAAAACATCGTGACGACCCGCCAGATCTCTCCAGAGAATATCTTCGCACGGTCGAAAGCCAACACCTCGCCGATGTCGGGGCGCACCAGTTGAAGAACGAAGACAAGGATTTGAAGCAAAGCATAGTAGCGGAGGAACCCCGGGAAAGCCAACCAGCCGAATCGGCGCTCCAATCGATCGAAAATTGTCATGTGGTCGTGATCATCCCAAAATCGCTGCGATTGACAAGCCCCAGCGACTAACGGATTGGCAAGTTTGGGTTCACAGAAAATATTTCGTGCGTTTAAGGATTTCCTCCGCGAATATTGAATTCGATTTAATCATCTTATGATAACTGATCAACTATCAGAAGTGGACGGTTTCGTTTTGGCGATGCTCTGCATGATGCTGCTGAGCGCCGGCGTCATTGTGCTTTTGATCGTCTGCGGACTGCGAAATGCCGCGCGGCGTGACCAGATGGTCGACGATCTGATCGACGAGGTGACCGAAAATACCAAGTCACCTCAAACCTCTCTGATTCAGAATCACTCATCGAGTTCGGAACCTTGGGAAAAAGATGGCGATTGGTGGAAAAAGTAATTCTACGCAGTGGGTTCATCCGGTTGACAAGTCTCCGCCCGACTTACAATCTCCACCCAGTGACTGACGAAATCAAACACTCCCCACTCGAGGCAGCACATGTGGCGCTTGGCGCAAAGCTCGTTTCATTCGCCGGTTGGAACATGCCAGTGCAATACACCTCGATCATCGATGAGCACACCGCCGTGCGAACGGCTTGCGGGATTTTCGACATTTCACACATGGGACAGTTTATCGTCAGCGGCCCCACGGCGGCAGCTTGGCTCGATGGCCTACTCACGAACGACATCTCCAAGCTCGGGATCGGCCAAGGACAATACACACTCATGCTAAACGAAAGCGGCGGCGTGATCGATGACTTGATCGCCTATCGCTCGGACGAAACGGAGTTTTTTCTCGTCGTCAATGCGTCGATGATTGAGGAAGATTTCTTCTGGATGGCCGCACGCCAGGACGAGGAAATCGTGCTGCGCAACGAGAGCGAATTATGGGCAGGGATGGCCGTCCAAGGACCCACTGCAGTTGAAATTTTTTCACGAGCATTTCCGTCTGAGATGCTGCCGCTTCGCAATGGAATTAGCACCACCGCAGACGGATTCATCGTTTGCCGCACAGGTTACACTGGTGAGGATGGCTTCGAAATTTTCACTCAGGCGAGCGAGGGAATCGCTGTCTGGGATAAGTTCCTCGCCGCGGGCGCAAAAGCGTGTGGCCTCGGTGCACGCGACTCACTGCGTTTGGAAATGGGCTACCCACTCAATGGCAATGATCTGTCCCCTGAGCGCTCACCCATCGAAGCCGGTCTCGGAATTTTTTGTGCTTTAGAAAAGGGCAAATTTGTGGGTCGCGACACACTCGTACAACAGAAAGCTGATGGACCAGCAGTCAAACTAACAGCCATTCGCTACCTCGAAAAAGGTGCCCCACCTCGTGCTCACTATCCGGTGATTTCTGCCGACGGCGCAAACCTAGGAGAACTCGCGAGCGGTGTGCTTTCGCCCTCGCTGATGTGCGGCATCGGCATGGCCTACCTACCTGCAGCTTTTACTAAAATAGGCACCCCACTGCAAATCGAAGTGCGCGGCAGACTCTTCCCAGCGGAAGTCGTCAAAAAACCATTTTACAAGCCCACTCATTCACTCTGATTTTTGAAATTTGTATCTATCCATCCATGAATACCCCAGCTGAACTCCGCTACGCCACCTCTCACGAATGGGCTCGCCTCGAAGGCGACATCGCCACCGTCGGAATTTCCGATCACGCTCAAGCAGAACTCACAGATGTTGTGTTTGTAGAACTTCCGGCTCTTGGTCGTTCAGTCGACGCGGGAGATCCTACCGCCGTCGTCGAATCCGTCAAAGCCGCCAGCGATATTTACGCACCAGTCAGTGGCGAAATCGTGGAAGTGAACCCACTTGTCGAGGCAGACCCATCGCTGGTAAACACCGATCCCTATGGCAAGGGTTGGATTTTCAAACTCAAAGTGAAAGATGCCGCACAAGTGTCTAATCTGCTAGATGCGTCATCCTATGGCGCACTCATTGGTTGAATCTAATCAGTCATTGGCTTGGTCGTCTCTAAGGTTACGACTAAGTTATACTTTTCCACCCCAAGATCATTGCACGAGCCAACGTTGACCTTCTATCAACTCAATAGTTATGAAACCTACACTCCTTGTTCTCGCCGCTGGTATGGGCAGTCGCTATGGCGGTCTCAAGCAAATGGACCCGATGGGGCCGAATGGTGAGACCG
>VFJU01000492.1 GCA_009885905.1 Verrucomicrobiota bacterium | reverse complement strand
TTGGCGACAAAACCGGAATTTTCTGCTCATCGATCACAACCACCACGTCAGCGGCAGGCTCTTTGATATTCGTTGGTGAAGAACTATCCGCTTGGGGCGCATCGCCGGCTTCCGTGAGGATTGGCTCATGCAGTCCAGCAAATGCAGGAGCATCCGTTACCAATTCGTGAGCTGGAGAGTCATCACTAGTCCCAACCGCGAAAGGTTGCTCATCGGTAAACGTCGACAGCTGGGTCACAGGCTCTACATCGAGAGTCTCAGCGATATCGCCAAACGACTCGGTCGGTTGTATTGATTTAGTAACATCAACCACCTCATCCTCCGAGTTCTCATTGGTTTCAACCAGAGTCTCTTTTGAGGAAAAGTTAGAAACAGGAACATCAGTAACAGAATCCACCTCAATTGGTTTTTCAGCTTCTACCTTCAAGACTGGCTCACTTAAAATTAAAGAGCTAACGGGAGGAATCTCGACTTGTTGGGCCACCGCAGCCACCACAGATGGCGCGACCGAGTCCATCGCCGTCGCCTTAACCCACGCGAGTCCAGCCGCTTGGATCAACCCACGAGCGTGGATTCCAGACCCATTGAATTCGAGTCGTTCGAGAATACGCCGACCAATTCCTGGAACTCGTGAGTCCAACAATGCTTCCATTTCCACCTCTGTGAGAGGGTCAAGATCTACGATGACCTCGGAAAGCCGATCGACCAAACCACCGCTGAGACGCGGCATAAATGCATTTTCCCAAATATCTTGATTCAGTGATAGTATCACATCGATGCGCTCCACCGAGTGACGGAGAGTACCAAGAAAAGCTGCCAACCTGAGTGCCGCAGTCTCATCGGTCGAGAAGCCCTCAAGGTCATCGGCAATGAGCACGACGCGCATCAGCATTGAAACAAGTGCAAGCAATGACTCGAGTCGCTCCATCTCAACACCGCTACCATTGTGCACCTCTTCAGCCAATACTCGGACTCTGCTAGAACTTTCTAATGGCGATGACGCAAAGTGAAACAAGGCATTCACCCAAAAAGCAATGCCACTAACAGGCAAATTACAACGCTGAGCCAACTCCATGCTGAGACGTTGCCCGAGCACTTCAAAATTTTCGCTCGCCCACCGCGCGGTGACGGCGTTTGGGTGGTGGAAATCAAAAGTTTCAATCGGCCGCATTCTTAGCCCTGTGATGGCTCCCTCGCGGTCTTGACAAGGAACTTCTCCGGACATGACCAATGGCTGCAAAGCCGCAGAAAATAATCGACGCGTCAACAAATCGAGAACTGTCAGACCGCCAGATGCTGGTAATGGCCGAACCAAACGCCGCAGTGTATCATCCGTCACGGACACTGCATCAATCCTGCAGCCAAAAGCGGATTGCAGTGGTACAAACTCGTGGCTGCTTCCAAGCTTATGCTGTATGCGCGAGAGTAAATGGGTCTTGCCGTGTCCCGCGCGCGGCGCACGAAGCAGAATGCAACGACCCGCTCTCTCAACCGGCACCGTGAGGATTTCAGATAAAACTTTAAATGCACGGCGGTTTACCACATCTGCACTAGCAGTGGGAATTCGCCCAAGGGTTTCGAAAAGAACTTGAAACGGATGCTCGTTAGTCATGGATGTATTCTTGAAAGTCAGGAGGAGAATGAATCAGGTTTTTACTTTTCACAAGACAAGAGGAAATAAAATGATCCCATAGAGTCATAAGCTGAATTTCTTTGGCTTTCTCACACTGCTCTGCTCTACTGTCTCCATGCAAATTTCCATCGTCATGACTCTACTCGGCACCGACCGACCTGGGCTTGTCCGTGTCTTGGCAGACCTCGTTGCTAACCATGGGGGAAATTGGCTCGATAGCCGTATGGCGAGACTCGCTGGACAATTCGCCGGCATTGTCAGAATCGAGTGCCCAGAGGAAACCGTGGAATCCTTGATCGAGGCATTGAAATCCCCACAACTTTCGGACCTTACCGTTCTTGCCGTTCGCGAGAAAATAAAAGCCAACCCAGCGCGCCACACGGTAAGTGTAGACGTGATGGGTAACGATCGCGCAGGCATCGTTCGTGAACTTACTTCGGCGATTGCGAATGCTGGAGGAAATATCGAAGAGTTCACCACCGGTTTGGAAAGCGCACCGATGAGCGGACATCCGATGTTCCGTGCCCATGGGATCATTTCCATTTCCGACACGACAGAAGTCGCATCGCTAGTCGCTGCCATCGAGAGTCTCGGAGGAGACCTCACGGTTGATGTTTCTATCTGAAATGACTTTTTAGAATGGCCAGATTATGGGAATCAATAAACAGGAGATTACCCAGCAAATAAGATTCAATGGAATGCCTACCCTGAGGAAATCTGCAAAGCGATACCCCCCAGGCCCATAAACCATCATGTGCGTCTGATAGCCCATCGGTAGCGCAAATGCTGTGGATGCCGCGACCGTGACCGCCATCAAAAATGGTCTTGGATTCACTCCGATTTCTTGAGCCAGCGTCAACACGATAGGCACCAGCATCACTGCGGTAGCGTTGTTTGAGAGAACTTCGGTTAGGCATATCGTCAACAAAAACACCAACCAAAGTAAAACAATCGGAAGATTTTCAGACGAAACAAAACCCTCAGCTACATTCACCAATCCACGAGCTAACCACTCAGCCGTTCCAGTATCTTTCATCGCCATTCCTAGACCAAGCAAACCGTAGAGCATCAACAAAACTTGCCAATCGATACTGGAGTATGCCTCACGCGGGGTGATAATTCGAAGCCATAAAAGTATCAACGCACCAACGATGGCCGCATAATAAATCGGAACGACTGGGATGGCTGAGTAAAAACCATGCAACACATCGGTTAATGTTGCTACTAGCACCACCCCGATTAACACCGCCCAAGAGATCACCACATGCGGTGTGACTTTCTTAGTCTCGACGTTTCCTGGAAGATCTTCAATTGAATCGGTTAAAATAAAGTCTCGCGTCGAATCAAGGGCTTCAAGATTATTTAAAGCTGTAATCACCAATAGAGTGTCACCAACATCGAGTGATAGATCCGCGATACGGCTGGTGATGTTGATGCCGTTACGATGAAGTGCTAGAACGACGCAGTTGTAAGTCTGACGAAAATCCGAGCCCGCCAAAGTTTTTCCAAGCAGTGATGACTCGTCACGCACCACGAGTTCCGTAACAATTCCATCCACAGCAGAAAGAACTTCTGCACCTATGGACTCAAATAATGTATCAGGTTTTGCGGCCCCACCTCGCCGCCGATGAATCGCCACCAAAAACCGATCATTTTTCTCAACAACAATCTTTGATAGGGGAATCATTAGGCGCGCGCCACGGCGGCGAACCTCCATCACATGAATGCCGATGGCCTGATCTGCCAGTGGCGTCTCAGATAAAAGTTTGCCTATCATGTTAGAATTTCCACCGATCAAAAGATGATAAAGCGGCGACGTGCGACTATCAATTTCAAGAGCCCCGGTGATCGACGAGCGCGCAGGGATGAGTTTAGGACCGAAAATCGTCAAATACGCTATTCCGGCAATGGCCAGCGGTATGCCCAATGGAGCGAGCTC
>VFJU01000392.1 GCA_009885905.1 Verrucomicrobiota bacterium | reverse complement strand
GTTGGTGGTGACCGCGGTGACTCCCCCAGCCCCGCCTTTCGCCAAAATAGTGCTCGAAGCTGAGTTAACCGAGTTAAACCAAGTGTCTCCACCGGGAACCGAGGCTCCATCAACGAGTGAGCTGATTCCCCCGTCTCCGACTGATAGAAAATAGGTCGCACCTGGATCGACCGCATAGTAGTTTAGTTTTGCATAGGCACCGCCCGCTCCACCACCGCCGGTTGCAGCGCTAGAGGTTCCACGCTTAGCGGAACCACCCGCACCGCCACCACCCCAGCACTGCACTTGGACAGAGTTTACGTTCGCAGGACAAATCCAGGTACTTGCCCCACTTAACGTAAACACAGGCTCTGTGGAAGTAATCACCAAGGTGCCAGATGAGGAACCAGAATAAATCGGATCGACGATGGTGGCCACGACGGGGTAACTCCCGACAACAAGCGGCGAACCTGTGTAAGAGAAATTAACTGCTAGACCAGACGGCGTAGTCACAGCAGATGCAGATTTCACCGTGCCATCAAACGCATAAAGCAGACCACCGATGACCACACTCGCAGGTACCTTGGAAATCACCAAGGTGCCGGTCGAACTGCCAGAGTAATTTTCGCTATTGATCGTCCCGACCACTGCGTAGCTGCCAACGTTGGTCGGCGCCGAAGCTGAGCCGTCGTAGGTGAAATCTACGGTTAGACCTGATGGAGCCGTCGTCGCGGTCGCAGATATCGCAGAGCCCGTGTAGGCCTGCCCGAGGCTCCCGAGCGTGACTGTCGCCGCACCCTTGGAAATCACCAAGGTACCAGTCGAACTACCAGAGTAATTTGTGCTGTTGATCGTACCGACCACCGCGTAGCTACCAACGTTGGTCGGCGCCGAAGCTGAGCCGTCGTAGGTAAAATCAACGGTTAGACCTGATGGCGTCGTCGTCGCAGTGGCAGATTTCGCAGCGCCCGTGTAGGCCTGCGCGAGGCTCCCGAGCGTGACCGTCGCAGCACCCTTGGAAATCACCAAAGTACCGGTAGAACTACCAGAGTAATTTGCGCTATTGATGGTCCCGACCACCGCATAGCTGCCAACGTTTGTCGGCGCCGAGGCTGAGCCATCGTAGGTGAAATCAACAGTTAGGCCGGATGGCGTCGTCGTCGCAGTGGCAGATTTCACAGCGCCCGTGTAGGCCTGCGCGAGACTTCCTAGGGTGACCGTTGCAGCAGCCTTGGAAATCACCAAGGTGCCGGTCGCACTGCCAGAGTAATTGGTGCTGTTGATCGTCCCGACCACCGCGTAGCTGCCAGCGTTGGTCGGCGCCGAGGCTGAGCCGTCGTAGGTGAAGTCAACGGTTAGACCTGATGGCGTCGTCGTCGCAGTGGCAGATATCGCAGCGCCCGAGTAGGCCTGCGCGAGACTTCCTAAGGTAACCGTCGCAGGTTGTTTCACTAGGTAAGTCGAAGCCACCGTGCCCACTTCCGAGCGCCGCATGGGACGCGCGCCGACACCTGTTGCTTCGCGTTCATAATCACCGATGTCTCGGCCCGTGGCAGGACGGCTCAAGCCGCGCAAATCCAAGGCACCGTAAGCCGTCGCATTTCCAGCAAGATTGTATGAGGGTGCGGTTAAGGATGTATCCGTGATTACAGGGAGGGCAGCAGCCTGACCATTCACTAGACTGGTAGAGCTCGGAATGGTTAGGACATCATAAAAGGCCGTCATCAAAGGATTTTTGCTACTCGTGGATGTGATCGTATTGTCAGTCGTACCCAGCATGGCGACTGCATCACCCAGTTGTGCAGCGTTAGAAGAAAAAACGTAGTTGCCCTTGGCTTGCCCGCCACGAGTGGTCAGTGCGACTGGTGTGTCCGCGAAGATTCCACTGCCGCTAATATTACTGCCGTAATAGATAAGATTGTTAAAAAACTGTGTGCCATAGACCGGATTGATCTCGCCATTGATGCTGTCCAAACTGATGTAAGTGCAGTCGATGAAGGTATTTCCCATCACTTGAGTTAGATTCGCTGTCTCGTACCCCGCCGCGCCATCGCCATTGTTAAGACTTGCAAGAGTCCCAGTCGTCGTGACCCCAGAGCCAAGCATCAGCGCAGAGTGAAGCCCGCCACTGCCTCTGATGTTATAAAAATAATTGTTTGAGATGATATGCCCAAAACCGAAAGCCCGCACGCCACCCATGCGGTCGTTCAGAGGCTCGGTGAAGACGATGTTGCCGTTTGCATCATAAGCTCCTCCCGCCAAAAAATAATTTCCTTGGACCACGCAATAGTCACCTTGGCGGAGACAAAGCTGTCCATAGTTGTTCAGGATCGTGTTGTAACGATACGTGTTCTTCCGTGATTTGTTAGAAATCGCCTCGGGTTCTGAATTATTATCACTCACTCCGCCGTCTACTGCATAAATCGAGTGGTAAAAGGTGTTATATTCCACCGTTGTATTAAAATCGACGCTCGTGAAGCTACTGTTACCCACTCGAACCGTCTCGTACCCATTGGTCATGTCCGCAGCAAGACTTCCATCGACCGGTGTGTAGCAACGACCACCAGGATCTCCGTCCACGGAAAGTGGCGTCTTGCGCTCACCAAAATAATTGTATCGCACCGTGTGATAACCCCAGTCCGTGACGTCCGAGGCTTCCTTGTAGATGACAATCGTGGCCTGACGGATCGATGTCCTTAGCAAAGGATCAGGCTGATTGATATCATTCGGGTTGAAATCGCGTCCCTGAATCTCGCAATATTGAAGCGTGTGGTGAAATCCGTTCATCGTCACCCAGGACCCGTAGTGGTCGTTGTTGACCTCTGTGTTATCGCGACCACAATAATCAAACTTAACATGCGAGACAGTCATGTAGCGGGACAACCCCTCCATCTGAATGATGTAAGCCGACGCATCGTTACCACCGTAATCGGTGTAATTGCCTCTTTTATACATGCCGCTGGTCGGACCAAATGTTACCCCCGCAAAAACGATACCACTGCCCTTTAGTCTGATCTGTGAAAGACCGGCGACCGTTACCCCACCCACTGTTGGATTATAATTCGTGTCACAAGCATAGATCACGGCAGGATTTGACTGGGCAAGAGCGTCCGACATCGACCCATTGAGCGTTACGATCAGCCCCCCCCAGACTCCGCCCTTCAGATAAACTCGATCGTCAGACGAGAGCGTCGCAAAACTGGCACCATTTTTATCAACCTTCGCGTTGAACTGAGTGGCCGTATCGACGTAGTAATTTGCGGCATGTGCAAATGAGGACATCACCAAGGCGGTCAGGAGGTGAAGGATACTAAAAGCACGCCACGTTGACTGCTTCGAATGCATCGAAAGTCGCTCTGAAATCATTGGTAAATATATCTCTTTTTGGGTTTATGAAATTTCGTGCAATAATGAAAAATTAGAAACTAAATCATAGCTACTCAAATTAGCACTGATTAAGTAAAATCAATGGATTAAACTTAACCTACTAAAGAGTGCCTCGCAGAGAGACAAACACAAGAAACAAGCCCAAAAGCAGTGTCGGATAAAGTGACGACATGCACTAAAAAGTGCGCGATGGCGAGGGGAAGTGAATAAGCCGTTATTTGAGCCAGAGCAACGGCTGAGTGATCGCGATGTTGCGCTGAATTTCTAGATCGGTCGGATCAGGTGGCAATTTTTTCCAAAGTTCAAGATAAGGCTTTTCTGAGAACGCAAGTCCTCCAAAAAGGAGAC
>VFJU01000195.1 GCA_009885905.1 Verrucomicrobiota bacterium | reverse complement strand
GTGGAACCCTACCTAATAAGGCGCTTTCGCGTGCTGAGACCATTCACGCCGATGGCGACAAGTGGGCGGGGCGCGGCGGGCCAGCCCTACGGGGCGGATCTGGCTCGGTCCGCCGACTTGTCGGCTTTTCATCCGACTAGCAAAATGATGCACCTTCTAGCAAGTATTAGATGGTTGGTTGCAATTTTAATATCGCTTCTAACTTTTTTCATTAGACGACCTGCGTTTATTGAAAAAACCCCCGACAACCCAGTCATATCATCAAATTCAATTCGTTAATTTACGTAGCCACATAACCCAACCCACATCGCCCAATGAAAACCGCATACACCAGTCGCCTCAATTCCACTGCCGCTCGAATGGCAGGCGGATTATCGCGCAAGCTCGTCACCTCACTCGGTGTCGCGCTTGTCGCTCTCGCCTCAGCCGTCCCCGCAAATGCAGCGGAATGGCTGAATGAAACGTTCCAACAGTACACCGTGGCATCGCCGCCTACTGCCCCGACGGTCGCTTTATCACCTTTCTTGCAACAGATCAGCTCGGGAGCAACCGTTGTCGGCACGGTGGGAAACGAAATGTGTCGCTACAACAAGCCCACCTTGACGCCTCTCGCTACCTCAGGTCTGCAGTACAGTCTGTCTGCGGCTAACGCCACCCCGCGGCCTAAGGGTTATATCTCCTTCAAGATCCTCCAAAATACACCGCCAAGTCCTGTAATAGCCTCCAGTGATTTTTCTCTACGCATCGGATCAAACGACAGTACAACGATGGGGTCAGCAAACTCTGCTTTTATTGACGTTAGGTTTACTCCCTCAGTATCACCAGCAACAACGTGTGCATTCTCGGTCCGCTCCGGGTCTGCTGTTCAATCCGTCATTACTACCGTCAGTGCGACTGCGCAGAGCACCATCAAGATTTGGTACAATAGCGACGTCGTGGGCATGGCTTATACCGACCCAGCCGGCGCATCTCAAACTTTAAGCGCGGCATCCTACGTTTGTTACGTCAACAATGTCCTGGCCAGCGCTAGCGCATCTGGCACGACGCTGGTTGGATCTGTAATCACCAACGGTTCGACACTCCCTTCAGTTACAAGTACGGCTATCGGTAAGCTCGCCTTCCAGTGTGCCTCCAGCAAAGCGGTGGATTTCTCTGTTGACGACATTTACGCGGCTGATTCCGCCCCTGTCGCCCCACCCGTCGTCACCCCTCCCGTCATCACCAGTGCTACGACCAAGACTGGTTATCAGACTTTTGCATTTTCCTACCAGATCACAGCTGACCAAGCAGTCACGTCCTACGCGTTGGCTTCTGGAACCCTCCCAGCCGGACTAACGCTCGACACCGCG
>VFJU01000107.1 GCA_009885905.1 Verrucomicrobiota bacterium | reverse complement strand
TAGCACCATCGTTTGTAACTCATTTGGAAATCACAATGATGCTGCTTGGATTCAAGTGGCAGGTTCAAGCGGTCAGCGCTATCGTTGGTCCTCTGAGTTGAAACCGACCGCAGTATTTCTATTAGAATTAAAATCAATCTGCGCTTAAAAACTTAAAGTCGCGGAAGTAGATCGATTGAATTTTCCCCTCTGCATCGTCGAATAGTACCACGACGTAGTTGCCTGAACCCCCGATTGGAATTGGCTTGATAGAGTCTCCATTCACCTTGGCCGGTGCGTAGCCTTGGGAGTAATTAAGCGGAGTCTCAGCCACCGACAAGCGCTTCACATAGATCGTAGTGAATTTACCTTCTTCATCCTGAAGTTCCACTTTGATTTCTGGTATTGCTGAAACTGAGACAAACGAGGCCGTACGACCTGATTCTACTTCCTTTTGCTTCAAGCGTAAGATTTGGATTTTGTAGTGCGCTGGCACTTGATCGGTTGCAGGAACTTTTTCTGCAAAGGGAATCAGTGTCACCGTTTGGTCTTTCTCCAAGGTAACGTTAGTCGTTCCCTCTTTGACTCCTTCTTTTTTGAATGTCACCTTGTGACTCGCTGCAGAAAGCCCGATGCCGCCAGTGGCTTCGCCAAGATTATAGCCCTTGGGACGCATATCATCGCCATCAATAAGAACCTTGATTGTGCCAACTCCTTGAGCGACGCCATTCACCACGCGAATAAAACCAGTCGGTGATGCAGATGCGTTCTTTTGGGCAAGTGCTAAGCAACAACTTCCCACAGAGATAAGCAGAATATTAAAAATCGTTTTCATCAATCGTTTTAGTTTTAAATTGGGTGGCATCAATGGATCCATCGGACTTTCTTTGTCCTGGGTCTGCAAATATGGTGAATACTCTACGTACTTCAGAAAGCACTTCCGGTGAAGGATTCATGGCACTCGTGGGCGCGACAGCTTGGCCAATTACCCATATCCGAAAATTACGTGAGCGAACGGTGGTTGATTCGTAGACGCGAGCAAAGACTTCCTCAGCGGCGGCGTCCGACCACTGAACTTTGTTACCGTCTGGAAGGAAGTCTCGATTTCCTAACAGAGATTTACCATCCACAGACAAAATTGTAGCCACTTCCGCGGGAGACGAGAATGGCCTATCGCGAACAATGGCCTGAGCGACCAAATCCGCTTCCTTGGCTTTTGTGGGAGCAGAAACTTGCAATGGAGATACTGGCGGCGCAAAAGTGGTGGTGGAATGAGTATCAGAAGTCCTCTTGACCAGTCGAGGATCAGAAACTAACAAGCCTCCTGCCAGCACACGTAGCGCGTCCTCCGAAGCGGTGTTGATGTTGACGTGCCCTTCAATTCTCACGAGTGGACCTTCACGATCTTCCTTGGTCTCTGAGCGAGATTTACCTGCATGGAAGATGTCTAACAATCTTGCTGCGTGATTGCCCGGCATATCCGCTGGAACATGTTTCGTCAGTTGATCGAAGCTTGGATGTTCTGGTCTCCCGATGCGAAGGGTGTTTCCTCCACCATAATAAATACTTGCGGCGTTGCTGGCCTCGACTGATGGCCAAGAGACTCGACCTGAAGGCATGGCACCAGCGAGAATCGTGGCGGTATCTGCCGCTTTATCATAATTCGGAAGATACATGACAGGATCAAAAATTCGCCCGAGCTCAGTGGTACTGTAGAATCGACCACGATTTGAGATGAATGTAGGGGTATCACCTTCAACTTGGGTTGTTTTAACATCAGGGTAAGTGGATGGATCGTAGTTGTCTGCAGGCGGGGACAATGGACTCCACAAACTAACAGGCGAATCATGTCCACCATCTGGCCATTCCGAGGGAAGCACTCGTCCGTAAACCGAGGATTGACCAGACCCACTTTTGTAGATCGTGAAATTTCGTATATTACGCTGGTTGGGGCTTACATTGCTAGGGTAAGAATTGTCTGAAAGTGGGTAGGCAGCGCCACGCAAATAAAGCGCCTGCCTTGAGTCACCCATGTTATTTTTGTAGTCATTATTTTTGTTATAAATACCGTAGCTATGACCGGGTATATTTGCCTTTCCCGATTGTTTTGCAGTGCTGGTTGTAAATTCAAGTTCTGGATTGGTAGGGCTAGAATTCCCCCTAACAAGTTTGTCACTTCTATCGATTTCTTTGTCGTTCCACATCAAGCTGACGCCTGAAGATCCTAAATCTTCATAAATTTCAAATTTACTCTGAAGCGTTAGTGATGATGGACCAACGTCCATTGTGTAATTGATCGTTGCGGCCTTATAAAATTTATATTGGTTAGGCAGAAGATCGATGCTGATTGGTGCCGACCAGTATCGATCTTCAATTCTAGTGAGCGTGTGCGCCACTTGAGTCGCATCATTCACCAGCGTGGGGTCATCGAAACGTTCGCCCATGATACCGGTTCCGATCGCTGGGGGCTTCATTCCGTTTTCATAGGATATACGCGCTTTTCCCGTCACCCTTAGATTTGTATGATTCCAGAGTTCTGAATAAAGAATCATTTGCCAAAGCAGCACGTAGCGACCCTTTTGAATAGATTTGCCGAGATATTTGATGTGAAGAACGACCTCGCTCATCAGTGGATAAGCGTCCAGTCCACGGTAAGCGTTGGAGCCCATGATCGAGCCTGTACTAGTCGTTCCGTCGCTATCCGTATCCGCATAGTCGATGGCATTTGCTGCTAGAGTTTTAAGATAATTATCCGGAAATCCTCCCTTACGATCCTCAAACTTAGGAAGGGCAGTTTTAATCCACGCTGCCATTTCATCGACAGCGGTGGTGGAATTTTTCGACAATAAAGCGTTCAAATTGAGTTTCGGTTTACCGGTGGCGGCAGCATCGATATTTTTTGCATATGGAACGATGGGTTGCTCGTCATAAGGTTGAATCATGGACGATAGACCTTCCTCTAATGCGCGGGCTTTTGAATCCACAAGGTGCCCACTCAAATCTCGACTGAGCGGTGGAGTAACCTCAGCCACAGCCAAGACAGAATCTGGGGATATGAGTGACTTGCGTCCATCGATGATGGTTTTGTCGAGTGTCGAAGTGTCTGTGGCGCCACTGACGGGATCGAGGGCATACAAGGCCACTTGATCGAGAGGCGGTTCGGTATCGCGTCCGTCGGGGCCGGGTTTGGATTCTTCTGCATTTAAACCTGGCGCGGGGAATTTCGCGGTTTTTTCGGACTTCGCCATGTCTCCTTTTTTCCACCCATAGCGTTTGTGGACACCAGCAGCATCTTTGGTGTTCCCCGCGGTACCAGCGTCCACGCGGCTTTGGAGATCTTCTACCCAGTAGGCGTAGCGAGAAACGATCTTACCTTTTTCGTTAGGAATTTCAATCCATGCGACTTTGGCTGGATCATACCATGGAAATATTGTGATTTCTTTTGTGAGGGTTCCAACCAAGCTCTTAGCGTCCGGCGCTTTGATTGTTGAACCAGCATTCGATGAAGGTGGTGAGGTGGTATTGCTAAAAAGCGGAATGTAGCGGTAACTCAATTGGTTTCCTCCGCCTGAACCTCGGGCGATATAAAGATAAGGGGAAGGCACTTTGGCGGCCCCACTTGCCTTGATTTCCTGACCTTGAATGACCAGAAAATCATCGTTAGATGATTCTTTGGCGAAGATGCCCTTGATGTCCTCAAGGCCGGCTCGTGCGGCGAGATTCGCGCGCTCTCTATCAGAGAAAGCTCGGGATGTATTACGCTCGATACCAGTGATGAGCAGAACGCCAACTGCTAGAATTAGCAGAGCGC
>VFJU01000043.1 GCA_009885905.1 Verrucomicrobiota bacterium | reverse complement strand
GTTGCCGAACCAACGGTGTCTAACATTGACCTGATGAGGAAGCATCGATCTTGGCGAGGTTTTGGCCTTTGCGAGTTTTAGCGTTCGCCGTGCTGACCTACGACGTGATTTCGCCTGGCTAATCCATAGAGCAAGAATATTTTGACTATATCTGTCTCTTATCATTTGGTGAGGTCGTAGAGAGTGGCGAGTGAATTGAATGTGACGATCATTTCTGGATCTGATAGAGGTCGTGGCCAGATTAGAAAACGGGCTATTTCACCATCAAAAGACTCGTGACCCGGGTGATTGATGGCGTCTCTTTCTTGACCGATGGAGAGGCAGGAAGGATTTGCTTTAGGATTGACGGGAATTTCTGCAAAGGAGTGAGCGGGCAGTTGATTGAGAAAGAGTTCGAGTTTTGCAGTCGGCGTCCCCGCAGCCATTCGACCCGCGACAATAACGAACTGGCCGGGGGTTAATTTTGGGCCAATGACCTGGGGATTGTTGTGGTCGAAGCGACCGAAAGTAAGGCCATTTCTGGCACCCCACCAGAAAGTGTTGTCGTCTTTGAAGCAGCCCCAAATTCCTTCGTAATGATGATCGTTGCGGAGGTTCCCGAAGAATGAGTTCACATCTTCAAGGCCGACGCGTTGAGGACGGACAGCAAGCACACAGAACCATGTGGATCCGCCACCTTGGCTGAGCGAGTCGAAGGCGTCTTCATTCAAACACGTCAATTCCTGTTGAAGGAAGACAAGGGCGTTGCGACCATTTAATTCGGGGAGATCCTTTTTTAAAGTGGGGCGGCCAGAACCAGACTCTTTTCTACCTTGATCACGTTTGATGAAATCTTTGGCGGGAAATTGCGTGACCTGATTTTCCCATTTAGCGACCCGGTCACCTTCCTCTAAGGTCAATCCGCGATTAGCATCGAGATCTAAAATGAGTCCAACGGGCAGATTTGAGGCTGAGGAAATGGGGATGATGGCAAACAGCGCGAGGGCTAGGGCGAGCGTGGCGACCCGATGGAAAGGCAGTGGGAATTTCATAGGGACGAGAGATATAGGCGAAGCCAAACAAGGCAAGTCGTGAACTTGAAAATCTGAAAGAAGCGATCAGTCGCCGTGGGTGGATTTTTTTTCTAGAGCAAGGATATTTTGATTATTTCTGTCTCTTGTGATTTTCTGTCTATGTTCGCTACGCTTCCATTCACGCAGGAAGGTGGTTGGCTGGACGTCATAAGCGCTATCTTTTAATATCACCTCAAAAGGGATTCCTTGGCAGCACGATTCACTCCATCTCGTCTGCCACCACTGTCTTAGGCTTAAGCAGCAGGTACAGGACGTAGCTTACAACGAAGATCGCCAATGCGATCAACGGCGCAACTGCGGCCCCCGGTTTCTGACTCGAAAACGCGGAGTGGACGCGAACGACCACCAGCAACGCGCAAACCAGCGCGCCCAGCACCGGTACCATCAACGGCACATCAAATCCATCGGTCGGCTCGCCAGCGCGACGTTTGAGCACGATCAAGGAAATGTTCACCAACGTGAAAACACACAGCAATAAAAGCACCGTGGCCTCTGCTAACGGTTTCACTCCACCGCTCAGGATCAGAAGCGAAACAATCCCGAACAAAACGATGATCGCCAGCTGAGGCGTGCCTCGTTTCTCATTCAACCTCCCAAGCTGCGCCGGCATCAACCCCTGACGACTCATGCCGTAGAGCAGACGTGAGCCCATCAGATAGTTCAACAGCGCGGTATTGCCGATGGCGAAAATGGTGATTCCAAGGTATACTCGGTCGATTCCCGCGAACCACGGAGCCGCCCGATGTGCTACCTCCATCAGCGGCGTCTTGCTGGTTGCCAGTTCATGCCAGGGAAGCACCGATACCGCCGTGATCGCCACCGCCATATAGATCAAAGTCGCCAGAACCATCGCCCCGATCAGCCCGAACGGGATATCCTTCTTCGGATGATTCACCTCCTCGCTCACATTGAGAATATCTTCAAACCCGATGAACGAAAAAAACATCAGCACCGCACCCTGCAGCACCAGTGCCAGTGTGATACCGGATCCGATTCCGCTGACATCGGCCGGTGTTTCCAGATAATTGACCCCACCCCAGAACTTCATGCCGACGGCAATGATAAACAACAAGCCCGCCGCCTCTACCACGGTGCAAACGATGTTCGCCCACATGCTTTCCCGAATGCCGCGATAAATCACACAGCCGATTAGGAATACTAGGCAAATGGCCACCAGCTTGATCGGCAGCGCCACTCCCGCCGCTTTCTCCAGATTTTCCGCGATCGCTTGGGAACCGGTGGCCATGCTCGTCAGTCCACTCATCATGACCGCGATGCCCACCATGTAACTAATCGCCGGCTTCTTCAACGCCCGATGCGTGACGTAAGCCGCTCCGCCCGCTTTCGCATAGCGCCCGCCGACACAGGCGTATGACAAACCCGTCAGCAGTGCTGCCACCATCGCGGCTAAAAACGCGAGCCACACCGCATTTCCCAGAGACTCGGCGGCTCGACCGACCAGAGCGTAAATGCCAGCTCCTAACATCGAGCCAAGGCCATAGAACAGAACCTGCCAGCGTCCCAGGGACGGTTGCAGGCCCGAGGGGATTTTTGATTGCTCAGACAAGGGATTAGGATGCGGCATCATCTGTGGCGATCATAATCTCTAGTCTTTAGGGTCAGTCCCCGCAGTGGCACATTTTTTCAAGGTCATTGAGTTTTTTACGTAATTTTTTATCTCTCTTCACGATGCCTACTTGCCGACTCACCGAGCCAGGGTGACCCATTTGCAGCCTCTTGGCAATCCATTCGGTGCTTGCCGCTGTTCGCCCGCGGATCAGAGCGGCCAT
>VFJU01000161.1 GCA_009885905.1 Verrucomicrobiota bacterium | reverse complement strand
TTTCCTTATCGCGACCACAAACGGCTTGGCGGACGGGGATGTGGTCGGTGTCAAAGAAGTGGGAGAGTTGCGAGTAGGCGTTCGAATGGGTGCGGCCCATGAAGCCATAACCGATGAGTCCGATGCGAATTGGTTTTTTCATGATTAAATATGTTAGGTTAATTGATCGACTTGGATCATCGTCTCCAAGATGTTATGCCAAGTGGATGGGGTTTCGAGGGTTTCGTTAGAGAACATGCATCCATCCCAGCAAATGTGTTTCATTCCTCGTGAGGAGGCATCTTTGAGCCAGTATGCAGAGGCTCGTACGATATTAATTTTTCCATTAGGATCATCGGCAAGACAGTGTCGTCCCGTTTTATCATGAGAGCCGGTGCCATGCACGGACCCATCATTTTGTGCAACGTGAAAGTCAAATGTCCAAGGACGTAAAGCATCAGTTAGAGTGGTGTAAGCAGCCCAGAATTCGTCATCACTGTAACCTTCATTGAGTAACGCAGCTTCAGGCGCGTTGTAGCCCATTAGATAGAGAAAGGTGTGTGCGAGGTCGGCTTGGAATCCAACCGTTTCAGGCATTCCAGTTGCCTCGAGGGTGTCGAGCATTGCCTTCCATGAGTGCATGCCGCCCCAGCAGATTTCACCTTCTGCGGCAAGGCGCTCGCCATGTTGCTCGGCGATTTTTCCTGCCTCGCGGAAGGTTTCCGCGATCTTTTGGGTGTTAGCGACTGGATCTTTGGCCCATTCCGCGACGGAACTGGCAGAGTCGATGCGGATGACACCGTAATCACGGACACCGTGTTCGTTAAAGATTTTCGCAATCCGACAGGCTTTCTCGACGGCGAGGACAAATTTGCGACGTGCTTCTGCATCGCCCATGGCGGCATCTCCGACGGTGCCTGGCCAGATCGGCGCGACGAGCGAACCGATCTTGAGGTCATGACTGGCGACGAGATCTGCGATTTTTCTGATATCCGATTCTGATGCATCGGGATCGGTGTGCGGGTGGAAGAGGAAGTAGTCGATACCGTCGAACTTGCGACCGTTCACCTCAGCGGCAGCGGTGAGTTCTAGCATGTGCTCGAGTGAGATTGGTGGATGGTCGGTGCCGGGTTCTTTGCCGACGAGGCCGGGCCACATCGCGTTGTGTAGTTTCATAAATGGTTAGATTTGGTTTTTGTTGGAAATTTAAAATGAGTGGTGTTTGTAAGCACCCATGGCAGGAGCGTTCGGGTTCACTTCTGGGCCGAAGTAGCGGAGTGCGACGAGCGGTTCGGTGAGCGATGTGTTCTTGAAAGTGACTCCTTGTTTGGCGGCGGACTCGGTGCAGAAGAATTCGTCGTTCGCGAGTTCGTTGAAGCGAAGAAGTTTCGGGCAATTGAGGCGGAGTTTGTTTGCGAAGCCCTCGCCTTGAACGACGATGAGTGAGTAGGCCCCGTTGTCTTTGATGGTCGCGCTCTGGCCCGGTTCGATGGTGATTTCCTTGGCGGTGAAATATTGGAAACCATCGACTTTTCCATAGACGATCCACTTGTCGTGATAGCCTTCACCCTTCTCGGCGGTGACGGGTTCGAGGTAGTGATTATCCTTGAAGTTAGGGTCCACATTTTTATCCCAATCTAATTGGTCGATGATGAAATCGATATCCTGATGCTTGTCCTTGGGCATATCTTTTACGAGCAGTGACCATGGAACTTCGCGGCCTTCGACGAGGTTCTGATACATGCCAAAGACGTCGGAACCCCATTGTGGTTCATAGGTACAGAGTGAGCCGGGCGCGTGAAGGATGCAGGGGTCGATAAGCCATCCGCTACCAATTTTGAGGCGATAGGCTTTTGATAGATCAAGGATACCATTTTCGCCCTTGTTCCAGTTAGAAATGCACTTGCGAACCTGGTCTCGGGTGGTACCGGGCTCGAAGCCCATGAAAGTGTAAGGGAAATTATTGCCGACGTTGTTGTGCTGCGGCGGGAAGTAGTAGGATTCCGGCTTGCCTTCTTGACCCACTAAGGCTGCCTGCTCAGCACTCTGATGCATGTGGTGCGGGATGGGCCCCATGTTGTCGAAGAATTTCGAGTAGACCGGCCATTTCCCGTACTTTTCCCACATTGTCTTGCCGATGATGTCAGCGCCAGACTCGGCGATCGCATCGCGCAGGGTGAATCGCTCATTGCCGACGATGACGTAGGAAAGTCCCTCATCCGCTGCACGACCCTCGTTGGCCGTCTCGGTGGTTGATCCGAACCAGCGTTCGTCGATGCCACCGCGGTTGAGACCATAGGCGTAGGTGTCGTCTGGGTGAAGCTTGATGCGGAGGCCGGGTTGGAGGAAAGAGCGGGGGACCCACGTCGGTGAAAGTCGGAGAAGCCCGCCCGTGTCTTCCAAATGTCCATCAATGAGAGACTTGAGTCGGGTCTTGGTTGTCGACAGGTCTGAGGTGGTAAGCGGTGGCGTCATAAGTTTTTAGGTCAATTCGATACGTGAATTCTTCTGAGAATTATCAAATGGGCGAGAAGTTAGAGTGAAAATTCTCATCCTTCACCGTGAAATACTAAGCTAGGGGATCATTTGTGCCTATCGATTGAGTGCTCAAGCTTTGCCGTAAAGCGGTCCATAGTTTGCGCATGCACGGAAATCGGCGCCTTCCAAGTCGGCAGTGCCGAATGAGGTCCACGCGCTCGGGCGGAAGACTCGCTCTTCACTGAGGTTGTGCATGTAAACTGGAATCCGTAACATCGATGCAAGTGTTAGATAAAGATGTCCAACATGACCACAAGTCATCACACAGTGATTGGCTCCCCAATGGTTCATGACTTCGTAGGCACTGGTGAAAGCCCCTTTTCCAGTTAGAATCGGTGCAAACCATGTCGTCGGCCACGTGGGATTGGTTCTTTGATCAAGCGCATCATGCACATCATCTGGTAAATCCACGGTGTAACCTTCCGCCACTTGCAGTGCTGGTCCGAGGCCGCCCACGAGATTGAGTCGAATCATCGTCGCAGGCATGCCGCCGCGGGTGCGGTAGCGGGTGCTGAGTCCGCCACCCGGAAAATACTCGGTGATGGATGGATGCCACGTCGTCGCGGCTAGACATTTTGCCACCTCAGCATCGGAAATTTCCCAAAACGGTTTCATCGTCGGCGTGCCGGTGCTTGTCTTTTGTTCACCGGTCCCATCAAGTGCTGCGGGACCAGAGTTGATCAAGTGGAGGATCCCATCACCGATGAATGGGTGACTGATTTTTTTACCGCTCGCGGTTTCGATTGCATCGAGGCTCCAGTAAGTGCGGAGGTCGGCAAAAATTTGAGCACTGTTTGTTAGGAGATGACCGAACAACATCCCCGCAGCATTGAGGGCATCATTTTCGGTGGCCACAATGTAGGGCGCACGCTTGCCATTCCAATCGAATGACGAGTTGAGGATGGCTTCGAGAAAGTCGCCATTTGGGAAATGGTCGGTCCACTGGCGTTGACCTTGGAAGCCTGACGCGATGGCGTTGTGTCCTTGTGCCTGCTCGCCCAATCCCATTTCTGCGAGTTTGGGATTACCAACCATGAGGTCTCGCGCGATCAAAGTCATTTTCACGCTGTCTTCCCATTCCTTGTCGATTTGTTCGCGACTGCGAGAGGTGCTAGGTGAGTTGTAGTCGTTACCTTCCGGGCAGTTTTGCTTCACCCACGTGAGGGCTTTCTCGTATTCCACTGGGTCGTATTGGCCCTTGCTCATTCGGCCGACGAACTCGGTCATGTCGATGGCTTCGACGCGCATGCCTAACCACTTTTCCCACATCGCGGTGTCGATGACTGAACCGGCAATCCCCATCGATGTGCCACCCATAGATAG
>VFJU01000455.1 GCA_009885905.1 Verrucomicrobiota bacterium | reverse complement strand
GTGCAGTGACTCGAGAGGGAAGTGTTTCAGAAACGGATCGAGACCGAGCAGAGGGGGATGCCTTGATGCGAGCCGCTGAAGTTCGTGCCGCTGAGTTTTCCCTTCAAGTGATCGATTACGAGCTCGCCCAAGCCCGTGCCGCCCTGGAGCGTCCCCAAAATCTAACTTCTGGAAATCTTGTCGACGTGAAGTCTCCCGTTTCTGGTCAAGTCCTTAAAGTTTTCCAAGAAAGTGAAATGGTGGTTCTCCTCGGTACTGAGATTCTTGAAATCGGTGATCCTTGCGATCTTGAAATCGAAGCCGAAATTCTATCACGAGACGCGGTGGCGATCCAGGCCGGAGACTCGGTGGAGATCGAACAGTGGGGAGGGGAGAAACCTCTCATGGGTCGTGTCCGCCGAGTGGAACCTGCCGCCTTTACCAAGATTTCTGCGCTCGGTGTTGAAGAGCAAAGAGTCATTGTGCTCAGTGACCTCGTCGACGCCCCCGCTGCGGCTAAATCGTTAGGCGACCGATTCCGAGTGGAGGCACGAGTGGCAGTCTGGCATGGAGAAAACTTGCTCGTCGTCGCTTCTGGGGCACTTTTTCGTGAGGGTAACGAATGGAAAACTTACGTTCTTCAAAACGGTGCAGCCAAGTTGACCCACGTGGTGGTCGGTCATTCGGATGGGCGAATGACCGAGATTCTCTCCGGACTCGCGGTGGGGGACGAGGTGCTGCTTCATCCGCCAGATACCGTGAGCGACGGGCGCGCAGTTGAAAAAAGGCAAAACTGACGGCTTCGCTGCTTGTGGATTCGCTCAATTGAAAGCACATCGGTCATATTTCATAGCCTGAGTGTGATTTTTTTCACCTGTTTGTTAACATTTGCGGTTTGCAAGTTGCTTTTCCCAGCTTTGAATCATGAACAATTCATGAGCCATTCCACTTTCCGCATTGCCATCGGAGCCGATCACGGCGCCGTCGATCTTAAAAACGCCGTCGTCAAGCACCTCCTCACGCTGGGGCACGAAGTTCAGGACTTCGGAACTTACGGTCATGAAGCGGTTGATTATGCCGACTACGCCAATCTCGTCGCTCGCAATGTGGCCGATGGGACTTTCAACTTTGGCATCCTCGCCTGCACGTCTGGCGTTGGGATGTCCATTGCTGCGAATCGCTTCCGTCATGTTCGTGCCGCAAATGTTCGTTCGGTTGAAGAAGCGATCACGTCACGCGAGCATAACGATTCTAATGTCCTTTGCCTCAGTGGAAAATTCACCGACGAAGCAACGGCCATCGCCATGGCGGATGCGTTTCTCGCTACCCCATTCGCGGGTGGTCGTCACGACATCCGCGTTTGCAAATCTTCAGGCAGCAGGATTTCCGAAACAGACCCTATTATCTACGATGCCATCACCGCGGAAGAACACCGCCAACGCAACAACATCGAACTGATCGCTTCCGAAAATTTTGCTTCGCCCAGCGTGATGGAAGCACAAGGTTCTGTGCTCACGAATAAGTATGCCGAAGGTTACCCCGGACGTCGGTGGTACGGAGGATGTGAAAACGTCGACGTCGTTGAACGAGTCGCCATCGATCGTGCCAAGGAGCTTTTTGCTGCCGAGCACGCAAATGTGCAGCCTCACTCAGGGTCTCAGGCAAATACCGCAGTTTACTTCTCAGTGCTTAAGCCGGGGGATAAAATTTTCACGATGGATCTCGCGCACGGCGGTCACCTCACTCACGGTCATAAGGCGAATTTTTCCGGGCGTTTTTACGATGTTACTCACTACGGCGTCTCTCCAGAAGATGAGCGCATTAACTACGATGAGTTAGAAAAAACGGCTCGTGAGCTTAAACCCGCACTCATCACCGTAGGGGCGTCTGCTTACTCGCGGATCATTGACTTTGAGCGCATGGGCCGACTCGCTCGCGAGCTGGGTTGCTATCTATTCGTCGATATGGCGCACATCGCCGGTCTTGTTGCCGGTGGGGTTCATCCCAGCCCATTTCCACACGCGGATTTCGTCACTTCTACCACACACAAGTCTTTACGCGGTCCACGCGGTGGGATCATCTTATGCAAGGAAGAGTTTGCGAAAAAAATCGACGCTCAGGTTTTCCCTGGGATTCAAGGTGGCCCACTCATGCACGTCATCGCTGCCAAGGCAATTTGCTTTGGTGAGGCCCTCAAACCTGAGTTTAAAGAATACTCTGCACAAGTGGTTAGAAATGCTCAAGCCATTGCGGCGCGCCTCACTCAGCATGGTTTTCGTATCTGCTCCGGTGGCACCGATAACCACGTGATGTTGGTGGACCTCCGTAACAAAAATCTTAATGGCACGGATGCTTCTCACGCCCTCGATGAAGCCGGGATCACCGTCAACAAAAACGGCATTCCCTTCGACACCGGGAGCCCAATGAAACCGAGTGGAATCCGCATCGGTACTCCCGCAGTTACCACTCGTGGAATGAAGGAAAAGGACGTCGAACAAGTCGCGGATTTTATCCACGAGGCGTTATCTGATCATACGAATTTGGAAAAACTTCACGCGATTCGCGAGCGAGTCTACATTTTCAATCGCGACTTTCCGCTGCCTTGGTAATAAAAAGTAAGGACTCGAAAGAAAGTCCCGAAGACGATTACCATGCATCGTTTTTTAATTCAGCGTTCTTACATCGACCTTTCGCCTTACTAACATGAATCCATTCCGCGAAGACCTCGTTTCCCGATCGCGTCCAGAGCCTTGCAGTATTGTAATCTTCGGAGCTACTGGGGATCTAACACACCGCAAGCTCATCCCAGCACTCTACAATCTAGCTGTGGATGGCGAATTGCCGACGGGCGTTAAAATCATTGGTTTTGCACGACGTCACAAGACTAACGAGGAATTCCGCAGCGGTCTCGAGGAACTCAACCGGAAGCTTTCTCGCTCCGGCCACGACGAAAAAGTTTGGGGAAGTTTTATCGAGTCAGTCACTTATCACGCTTCTGAGTTTTCTGATGTCGAAGGGTATCGCAGTCTTGCTAGAAAACTTGATGAGATTGATGCGGATCGCGGCGGCAAGGGTAATCGCCTTTTCTACATAGCATCTGCGCCTGAATTCTTTGATGAAATTCTTGTTAACTTGAAACAAGCAGGGCTTAACGAGGCTAAACTCGGTTGCTGGGCCCGCGTGATCGTCGAGAAACCTTTTGGCACGGATCTCGCCACCGCCAAGCACCTTAATCAGGTCGTTAATGAAACTTTCCAAGAATGCGATACCTACCGCATCGACCATTACCTTGGTAAGGAGACCGCGCAAAACTTGATGGTCCTCAGATTTGCGAACTCAATTTTTGAACCGCTCTGGAATAGCAAATACATCAGTCATATTCAAATCACTTGCTCGGAAAATTTGGGGATGGAGGGCGGCCGTGGTGGCTATTACGAAAAATCAGGAGCCCTTCGCGATATGGTGCAAAACCATCTTTTGCAACTGCTCAGCCTTGTCGCCATGGAGCCACCTACCGATCTAACTGCTGATGGAGTACGAGATGAAAAGGTGAAAGTGCTCCGTTCGCTTCGTCAATGGGACACATCACAAAAAGTCGCTCAAAACGTCGTTCGCGCCCAATACACGGCTGGGCATGTTGATGGGATTCAAGTTCCAGGCTATCGAGAAGAAGACCGCGTCAGCCCAACGTCCGATACTGAGGCTTACGTCGCCGTTCGGCTTCTCATCGACACTTGGCGTTGGAGCGGCGTGCCGTTTTACATCCGCATGGGCAAGCGACTGCCTAAGAAGTCCACCGAGATTTCGGTTCATTTCAAAGATGCTCCTTGCGTGCTTTTCAACGCCATCGCTGGCGGAGTTCCCGGTGGCAACGTGCTCGTTATCCGCATTCAACCCGATGAGGGAATCTCATTGCGAATGGTATCTAAAATCCCTGGTACTAGCCTGCGTCTTGAACCAGTGAAAATGGATTTTCACTACGCTACCAGTTTTGGTAAAAGCAGCCCAGAAGCCTATGAACGTTTATTGTTAGACGCTATCGCTGGTGATGCCACTCTTTTCGCTCGCCGCGATGAAGTGGAAGAGGCATGGAAATTTATCGACCACATCGAGTACGCATGGCACCAATCCACGACTCCTCCGCCGATGGCCGAGTTTGTCGCTGGCTCGTGGGGTCCTAAAGAGGCCGATGAATTGCTTCACCAAGATGGTAACCAGTGGCGCAGACTTTGAATTCTCGTCGCCATAATGATCAAAATGGGTCACCGTAATAGATATTCAACACTAACATGAGCAACCTCATAGACAACATACCTGCAGTCTGTCCTGAGCTTGGAATCGAGGTGCCGGTGTCCGAAATCGAACGCGAGCTTCGCAAACTTTGGGAACAAGATGAAGTGCATACGAATGCCTCGTTGATGAATCTCGTAGTTTACTCGGAGAAGCCGGGTGCTCTGATCGCAAACTCAGAAATCATTCGCGAGCTCACGGCGGAGCATGCTTGTCGTGCGATTCTCGTGGGTATTGATCGGAACGATCCCAAACCAAGCCTGCGTGCCTGGATCACTGCTCATTGTCATCTAGCAGATGGAAGGAAATCGGTGTGCTGCGAGCAAATTGCTTTTCATCTCACTGGTCGTGTAACAGGTCGTTTTCGCAATACGGTTTTTGCTCACATGAATTCGGATCTGCCATTGGTTTTCTGGTGGCAAGGTGAGTTATCTGAAATACTAACAGAAAGACTCGTCAGTGTGATGGATCGGCTGGTCATCGACAGCTCATCTTGGACGGATCCATCGGCATCTTTCGAGATGCTTGAAGAGTCTTCGCAGTCAAATCCAGACCTTATCATTCAGGATCATGCGTGGACTCGCTCCTGGCAATTCCGCGTAGGAATTGCCAGTTTGTTTGATGATCCAGCCGCGCAAGAGGCTCTCCCCGAAATCAGCAATATTGAAATCACCTTCCACCCAGCCCACCGAAATACCGCTCTCCAAGTGCTTGCTTGGCTCGCCGTGCAAGCGGGGTGGAAAAACCGGAAATCAACGGATCCGGTGGCGTTTGAGTCCAGCTCCGGCCTCGCCATTTCCGTGGCGATGCATGTGGATCCGTTTGCACCGCCATTATCGTCTTTGATCATCCGCGCGGGTAACGTCATCGTTAAGGTGAGACAAAAAATTGGGTCTGCTCATGTTGAACGCCAAGTCGAAACGCCAGCGTTCAAAGCCACGTCACTTTCGCCGATTGATCCAACTTCATCCGCTGATTTGGTTGCGATCCAACTCTCGCGCGGTGGACGAAACTCACTCTATCAGAAAATTTTACCTCGTTTTCGCGAGATGCTTTAATAATTTGATTTCTAAAACGTAAAAAAGCCGCACCCTTTGAGGAAGCGGCTTTTTTTGTAAAATGATTTGCGCCAGTATTAATTGGCTGCAGCAAGTGCGGGAGCAGGAGGCACCACATTCACGCGGCGACCGTCCTTGTCGAAAAACACGCGGCCATCGACAAGTGCGAAGAGCGTGTGGTCACGACCGCATCCGACTCCTAAGCCCGGATGGACCTTGGTACCGCGTTGGCGGATGATGATGTTTCCAGCGATCACGGCTTGGCTGCCGAACTTTTTCACGCCGAGGCGTTTGCTGCGAGAATCGCGACCGTTCTTGACGGATCCTTGTCCTTTTTTATGGGCCATGAAAGTAGGTAGGTGGGTGGTGAAAAATTAGCCCGCGATCGAGGTGATCTCGAGTGTGGTAAGGCTGCGACGAAAGCCCTTGGTTTTGTGGAAGCCCTTGCGACGCTTGAATTTGAAAGCAACGCCTTTCGGGCCACGATACTGGTTGATCACTTTAGCGGTCACCGAAGCGCCCTCCACGAGTGGTGCTCCGATTTTTACTGATTCACCCTCACCGACGATCAGGACGTCAAATTTGATTTCTGAATCGATTTCGACATCGAGTTTCTCGACATCGAATTTGTCGCCTTCTTGGATGCGGTATTGTTTACCGCCTGTTTTGATCACTGCGTAGGCCATGGCCGTTTGGGAAATAGAGTTGATCCACCCTTGTGGGCGGGCGGGGAGAACACCACGACCACCCCCCGTGCGCAAGATTTTTTTATCGAGATCGAGCGTTTTCCTAGAATAAGCCGACTCGTAACCCAATATATTCACCAGAACCACTGTCGTTATTGAAAAAAAACAGAATATTTACCCTCCCGAAGTCGTTACAGATTATTGATGCGGCCGCATCGAGGATTTGTAGCAGTGGGGGAGGGAGTCGGGTCGTTTGTCTTGGTTCCCGTTGGCCCTGAATGGCTTGGGGGCATGGCTTAAGGCTGGGGCAGATCTGGAATGGCTGGGTTTGTGGGTAGCGGAGAAATCGATTTTGGGCTTAAATCGCCCTCTCGGCTGAAGATGGTATCCATTTGGTCGAGATATTTCGAGAGATTGTCAGTCCGGCGATGTGTGTTTGTTTTTAGGCGTTCCTTGAGGCGCATGTAGTCGTCGAAGGCGCCGCTGGTTTCGTGAGCCCGGGTGATTTCGAACCAATCGAGGTAGTCGCCAGCTCGCTCGGCTTTGGAAGCCATGGTGGTTCGGCGATCGGCGAGAGCCGCGAGTTGGTTAGAAATATTTGCAGTCTTATTTTTTGAAATTGCATTCAGAGCGATTTGATATTCGGCGAGGATGGGACGGTAGGAGGGAAAGCACCGGTAGCTGAGGCGGACGAGTGAATCTTGTGCGAGTTGAACGGACTTGGTGCGTTCTGTTTGCGTGAGAGCGGCGATCTCCGGCCAGGCGCTAAGTTCTTTCTGCATGGTGATTCCTTCTTGCGTCCGAAAGTGCAATCGGAGGGAGTCGGTGAGTAGTAATTCTGTTTGAGAAATGCTGAGGATGTCAGTTGCTAGATTTTGACCACCGATGTTAGCAAGTTGGAGTGCCCACCACTTTGAGAGGCTTGTTTCTGATAGATTGAGTTCGGGAAAATGTTTGCGAAGCAAAGAAGGCATTTCTCCTTGGTAGGCGGCCACGTCGTTGAGAAATGTGCGGAATCCTTCTTTACCTTGCGGTTGTTGGAGTAGGGCCATGACGAGTGCGCCAGAGGAGACTCGAAAAGCGGCTCGCATCGCAGCGTCCATTTCCTCGAAGCCAGATGCGGTGACCGCAAAAAGCTCGTCGATTTTGAACAGTCCGCCGGTTTTAAAGAGTGCCTCGTAAAGTCGGCGATCGCTTTGGGCGAGTCGCCATGCCGTCGCTTCACGCAGGCCATCGATCAGCCATGGTGGGACGAAGAACGGTATGCCGGAGTCTTGGGCTGGTTGATTTCGGAGAGTGCGTTCGTAGATGAGTGCTGAAGTCGTCGCGAATTTGAATCGGTCATGCTCGATGCCTCGGCCAAGGTGAGTGTCGAGTCGCAGTTGATATCCGCTTTCGTTGACTAGGATTTGAATGGCGGAAGTGCGCGGCGGCATGGGATCACCGAAATTTCCGTGTAAAATCATCGTGATAGGAATTTTCCATGTGTCCCGTTCCTCGGTGAGGCGCAGGAGTTCATCTTTTGCTTCCTCGGCGAGTTGGGCTGCGTTGGCTCGTTCTTGCGGTGGGCCGCCAGTGATTAGAAACTGCTTTGTGCTACTGGTCACCCGATCGGCGCCTTCGAGTACGAGTTGACTGGGTGGTTCAGTGATTTGGATTG
>VFJU01000038.1 GCA_009885905.1 Verrucomicrobiota bacterium | reverse complement strand
GAGATGATCGAGCAAGGGCACACCTGCGAGCTCTTCGACAACGCCCTTATTCGTGATCATGGCGGTATCCATTTCGTCTTCTAGTTGATTGAGGATGATGCCGGCGCAGGCGAGTCCTTTAGCGTGTATTGCATTGACGGTGAGAATGATGTGGTTGAGTGCGCCGATCTTGTTAGCGGCAACAAGGATCACTGGAAGGCTCAAATCAGCAGCAAGATCGGAGATTCGATAATTTGGCGCAATGGGGACCTCCCAACCTCCGGCACCTTCCACAAAGACCTTGGAGTGGCGTGCAGCGAGGCGATCAAACCCAGCGATCCATAGCGCGGGGTCTACTTGGTGATTTGACAGCATCCCAGCGACATATGGCGCGACAGGGGCACTGAAATAGACGGGATTAACATCGTCCAATTCCAATCCGCCGGAGACTGCTGCAAGTTGGATGGCGTCGTCGCGGTCACCACAGGCAACCGGTTTATAGCCCACCGCATCTTGTCCCAATTTGCGCAACGTTTCGAGGATCAAACAGGTGACGTAAGTTTTGCCGACCCCTGTATCGGTTCCCGTGATGAAAAAGCTCATGGATGATGGGTGGAGTGGCGAAGCGAGTGGGTCAAGACGCTTGAGAAATAATTTTCCCTTTTCCAAAGAAATTCCACGTCCATGCTGATGGCACATGACAGCAGATTTCCTTGTGATCGGCGCAGGCATCGCCGGCCTATCCTTCGCGCTTCGGGCCGCCAAGTATGGATCGGTCATCGTGCTGACAAAAGGAGACGCCTACGAATCCAATACGGCATGGGCGCAAGGGGGAATCGCCTCGGTGCTGCCAGAAGTCCTCAGGGACCTTGGAGATTCTGTGGAACTCCACATCGCCGACACGCTGGATGCCGGTGCTGGACTTTGCAACGAGAGCGCTGTGAGAACCATCATCGGCGAGGGCGCGGCTGCGATTGAAGATTTGTTAGAATACGGAGTCTCATTCGACCATGATGGCGAACAATACCAGCTGGGAAAAGAAGGCGGTCACTCCCACAGGCGGATTCTTCATGCTCGCGATACCACGGGAATGGAGGTGGCGCGTGCACTCATTGAGACGGCTCGCAAGACGCCTAACCTAACAATACTCGAAGACCACTTTGTGATCGACTTGATTACCACCGCTAAACTGGGAGCCGTGGTCGATGATCGCGTGGTTGGAGCTTATGTATTAGAAAAAAAGTCTTTGGAGGTGAAAGTTTTCCGTGCGGATCGGGTGATTCTTGCCGCAGGGGGGTGTGGAAAAGTTTATCTCTACACCACCAATCCAGACTCGGCGACGGGTGACGGCGTTGCGCTCGGATGGCGGGCAGGTGCCTCGATCGCTAACATGGAGTTTATTCAATTTCACCCGACTTGTTTTTACAACCCTGGGGCCACGGGTCCTGAGGCTCGATCCTTCCTCGTCAGCGAGGCGGTGCGCGGTGAGGGCGGAATTTTAATCAATGCGAAAGGTGAGGATTTCACCAAAAAGATCGACCCACGTGGATCACTTGCGCCGCGTGACATCGTGGCGCGTGCGATCGACCGTGAGATCAAGCGCACCGGTGCGGCTTGCGTGTATCTCGATGTGACCCACAAGCCGAAGGGATTCATGAAAGAGCGGTTCCCTTACATCTACGAAACCCTCATGAAGTTCGGACTCGACTGCGAGACCCACCCGATTCCAGTGGTGCCGGCGGCTCATTACCAATGTGGTGGAATTCTAACTAATGTGAATGGTAAGACGACCATCCATGGGCTTTACGCGGTGGGTGAGGTGGCTTGCACAGGTCTCCACGGAGCAAATAGATTGGCATCAAACTCTCTGTTAGAAGGTAATGTGATGGCGAGAAGAGCGTTGGAAGAAATCATGAGGTTCTATCCACTAAGCAAGTTGGAAATTCTTTTTTCAGAGATACCCAGTTGGGAACATGGCGACACCGCAGAACCTGACGAACTGGTGGTGATCTATCACAACTGGGATGAGATTCGCCGGTTGATGTGGGACTATGTTTCAATCGTTCGCACCGACAACCGACTGCGCCGAGCTGCTGCGCGGTT
>VFJU01000148.1 GCA_009885905.1 Verrucomicrobiota bacterium | reverse complement strand
GGGGTAGCACTTCTGTTAGGAATGATCGGTTACCGAGAAACGGAGGGCTACACTTGGACGGATGCCTATCTGAACGCCTCGATGATACTTGGCGGGATGGGACCGGTGAACCCTGTGGTCACTGAGGCGGGTAAAATTTTCGCGGGAAGTTACGCGTTGTTTTCCGGCCTCGCATTTCTCGTGCTCGCTGGACTTTTGTTTGCACCCATCGCCCACCGCATCTTACATGGTTTCCACTACGACGCAGACAAAAAATCCGATAATCCGTGAGCATCCACCTAACTGCCATCGTCGCCATGACACCGGGCCGCGTGATCGGTCGAGACGGCGGACTTCCGTGGCACTTACCCGCCGACCTCGCGTTTTTCAAAAAAACCACCACCGGCCACCCCATCGTGATGGGACGCAAGACCTACGAATCCATTGGTCGGCCGCTGCCAAACCGCCGGAACATCGTGCTGACCCGCGATCCCGACTGGTCCGCGGAGGGTGTGGAAGTCATCCATCGTCCAGAAGATATCGACGACCTACCGCAAATGGCTGGGCAGATTTTCATCATCGGAGGCTCCGAAATTTACGCTGCCTTTCTCGCGCGTTTGGATGATTTGCGAGTCAGTCATGTTTTTGAAAATCACCCAGGTGACACCTATTTTCCCGAATTTGAAACCCAGTTTCCCCAGCGGGAAGTCATCGAGAGCCACCCGGACTTCGAAGTGATCCGCCACTTTCGTTGATTCAGGCGCGCTCGCTATTTCCGCAATCGCAAAGCCGACTTTCCGCTTGCAACTGAATTTCCGCCGCCTTAAGACTTTCCTGCACAGCTTCTGACGAAAGAAAGGAGTGGGTCTCGCACCCACTCTTTTGCGTATCCAGACATCAGCAGCGCCGATCGCAGACACCGCACGCCATGACCAACGATATCGTCGCCCTCATTGAGTATTACGAAAAAGAAAAAGGCATCGACCGCGAGAAGGTCGTTGCCGCACTTGAATTTGCGTTCATTTCTGCCTACCGGAAAATGGTTCCGGGCGCAGAGGCGATCGAGACGCTCCGCGCCGCCGTGGATACCAAAAAGGGCGAAACTCGGATCTTTGCCGTGCTTACGATCGTCGCGGATGACGATCACGTGGACAAATTCAACGAAGTGCCCCTCTCCACCGCTACGAAGAAGAACCCAACGGCTCAAATCGGCGACACTCAAGAATTCAATGTCACCCCGAAGGATTTCGGTCGTATCGCCGTGCAAACGGCCAAGCAGACGATGATGCAGCGCCTCCGCCAAGCGGAGAAAGAGATGATTTACGAGGAGTTTAAGGACCGTGCAGGCGATGTCGTCTCGGGCACCGTCCGCCGCTTTGAGCGCAACGACGTGATGATCGACCTTGGAAAATTTGAAGGAATCATGCCCAACCGCGAACGCGTCCAAGGCGAAGACTACAACATCGGCGACCGCATCCGCGCCTATGTCCTCGCCGTGGAAAACGAAGGCCGTGGCCCAGAAATCATCCTATCACGCAGCCATCCCAACTTCGTTCGCCGCTTGTTCGAGGCCGAGGTGAATGAAATTTCCGACCGCACGGTCGAAATCCGCGGTATCGCTCGCGAAGCGGGATTCCGTACCAAAGTCGCCGTCTGGAGCAGCGACCCGAAAGTCGATCCAGTCGGCGCCTGCGTGGGAATGCGCGGCGCTCGTGTCAAAAACATCGTTCGCGAACTCAACAACGAAAAAGTCGACATCATCCGCTGGAGCGAAGACCCCGCCGAATTTGTCCGCGAAGCCCTCAAGCCGGCCGAACTCCGCTCCATCACTGTCGATGAGGAAACCCACACAGTCCACGTCACGGTGGATGAAATCGACCTCAGCAAAGCCATCGGCCGCAAGGGACAAAACGCTCGTCTTTCCTCACGCCTCATGGGCTGGGATGTTCAAGTTCGCCGCGACGAATCAAAAGAGGAACAATTTAAAGAAAAAATCGGTGGCGCAGCCCACACCTTAGGCGAACAACTCGGCATCACCGACGAACTGGCAAACAAGCTCACCCTTGCAGGTGGCTTCAATCCTGAACTGGTAATCGACATGCCCGCCGACTACATCGCCGCGGCTCTAGAAATCACCGAGGAAGCCGCCGAGGCCATCCTCCTCCGCGCCCACGGCATCGTCAGCGGTTCCGTCGCCACAACTAACGAATAATCTACCCACTTTTCTCATTCCCACTTCATCAATCCCAACAACTCTGCAGACAGAACGGATGCCCGAAAATAGCGATAAATCTCCCAAGAAGGCCAAGGTTCTCGATCTCATCGAAGCACCGCCAAAGCCATCACGCCGCGAGCGACAGCGCAAAGATGCCGAAGTCATTCCACCTTTACCCAGCGTACTCGAAGCTAAAAAGGCAGCCGCACTCGATCTTTTCGCCGAGGAGAAACAACCCAAAGTCCGCAAGACCACGCGCACCGGTAAAGCGGTGCTTGGAACGATCTCAAAAATTCTCGACCAACAGGACGTCAAAAAATTACCGGTCGCTAAAAAACCGATCGCCGCCGCTGGAAAGGTAGTCGCTCCTGACGTGCCCGCCGCACCAATCATAATCCCGACCGACTCCGATGTCTTTGATGATCCAAAATTGATCATCATCAAGCCACCGATTTTGATTCCAGCTCTAGCAGCTCGCCTCGGACTCAAGCCTTTCAACATCATGGCGGACCTGATCAAAATCGGCGTCTTCCCTGCTCCTAACCAACCGTTAGAACCCGAAATCGCAGCCAAAATTTGCGAAATCCACGGCTTCGTTTTCGAACGCGAAAAACGCGACAAGGACAAAGGCTTCCATAAGGTCGAGGAAATCATCAAGGAACCGGAAATCATCGTCGAGGAACCGGTCGATCTTCTCAAATACCGTCCGCCGATCATCACGATCATGGGACATGTCGATCACGGTAAAACTTCCCTGCTCGACTACCTTCGCAAGACCAAGATCACTTCAAGCGAAGCTGGTGGAATCACCCAACACATCGGTGCCTATCAGGTGATTCATAATGATCTCGAGATCACTTTCCTAGACACACCTGGTCACGCCATTTTCTCAGACATGCGCGCTCGCGGTGCGGACATCACCGACATCGTGGTGCTGGTCGTCGCTGCAAATGACGGCATCATGCCGCAGACCATCGAGGCGATCAAACATTCCAAGAAGGCAAAGAAAACCATCATCGTCGCCATCAACAAATGCGACCTACCCTCCGCGAATGTGGATCGCGTGAAGTCACAACTCGCAGAGCACGGACTACAAACCACCGACTTCGGCGGTGACACCGAGTTTGCCGAGGTCTCGGCACTCACGGGCAAGGGAATGGACGACTTGTTAGATCTTATGGCACTCCAAGCAGAAGTCTTGGAACTCAAGGCCAACCCGAAATCCACCGCACGCGCCGCAGTCATCGAGGCCCGAGTGGTCGCAGGACGCGGCACCACCGCCACGGTGATCGTCGAATCAGGAACTCTCAAGGTCGGCACCCCATTCATCTGCGGCCCATTTGCAGGCAAAGTTCGCTCGCTCATCAACGATCGCGGCGTCGCCGTCAAATCCGCCCATCCAGGGATGCCCGTCGAGGTCGTCGGCTTCGAGGAATTACCAAATGTCGGTGACCACCTCACCGAAATGAAGACCGAACGCGAGGCCAAGTCCCTGGCCGCCGAGCGCCAAGAAGCCCAACGCCTGATTCGACTTAAACCACAGCACCGCAACCGGATGCAGGACCTCTATTCGATGGTCCGCGACGGCGCAGGCAAGGCACAACTCAAACTAATCCTCAAATGCGACGTGCAAGGATCGGTAGAAGCCATCAAAAAAGCAGTGCTCGCGATCACCTCCGACAAGGTGGAAACATCGTTCATCACCGCCGCCGCTGGCCCGATCACCGAATCGGACATTTCCTACGCCCTCTCAACCGAAGCGATCATTCTCGGCTTCAACGTGAAAGTCGAAGCCAAGGCGGTGAAATCTGCCAAAGCCGCCGGAGTCGAAGTCAAACTCTACTCAATCGTTTACGAACTCATCGACCAAGTTCGCGAGGCCATGCTAGGTCTGCTAGAACCTCTCACTCGCGAGACGGTAATCGGCCATGCTGAAGTCCGTCAGATCTTCAAACTCAATCGAGGTCGCGTTGCTGGGTCATTTGTCACTGACGGTCGCGTGCACCGCAAAGCACACGCCCGCGTGGTCCGCGATGGCGTGCCTGTCTTCGACGGGCGGATGTCAACGCTACGCCGCTTCAAGGACGAGGTGGAGGAGGTCCGTACGAATTTTGAATGTGGAATCCGCCTCGGCGAATTCAACGAGTACCAAGAAGGCGATATCATCGAGTGCTACAAACTCGAGAAATACGCGCAAACTCTGTGAAACAAATAAGGGAAGTTTGAAAAAGTTGAAAGGCCATCATTCAGGCTTCACTTCTTGTTAGCTCAGCATTCCAGTTTTAAGTAAATCAGCCTTACATTTTTCATGTCCCGCCGCCTCGTTCGAGTCAATGAACTCCTCCTCCGTGAAATCGGAAACGTCATTCAAAAAGACTATGAATGGCATAATAGACTCGTGACAGTTAGCGAAGTCGATGTCACCCAAGATCTCAAGGAAGGTAAAGTCTGGATCGGCGTATTAGGTGGCGAAGCTAACTCTGTCATCACCAAGTTGAACAAAGACCACGGCTCGATTCAGTCAAAGGTCATGAAGCGAGTCGTCCTCAAATCCACTCCCGTACTGCGTTTCTATCATGATTCTTCTGCAGTACGTGGCGTGGAAATCGTAAATTTGTTAGAAGAAGTGGAAAAGCTACCGAAAGCGCCGGAAGAAGACTCCTAAGCTAGTAACCAAGCCGCCACCGCTCGCGCAGCACGTTCATGGGCTCCCCGCCCACCAAGCATGCTAGAAATTTCTGCTAGCTTCATTTTTAATGCATCACACTTTTCTGGTGACTCAAGAAAAGCCTTGAGCGCAACTGAAACTGCCACTGGCTCAGCCTTGCTTTGGATCAACTCATCCACCACACCCTCTCCTGCTAGAATGTTTACCAGTCCGACGTGTTCGATTTTGACTAATATCTTGGCCATCATATAACTCAGAGGAGCCATCCGATAAACCAAGCAATAAGGCAGCCCATAATACGCCGCCTCAAGAGTCGCGGTGCCGCTGGCAATCACCGCACAACCCGCCCGCTGCATCAGTGAGTGACTCCCACCCGTCGTGACGGCGATACTGTCCCCCATATC
>VFJU01000434.1 GCA_009885905.1 Verrucomicrobiota bacterium | reverse complement strand
GCAAAGTCATGATTTCATTTTCTGGCAGTGGGGGGTTAGAAGTGAGGATGAGTTGGGGATTGGATGCACTGCCGTAGGCATAAAGGTTCACCCGATACGGTCTGACTTCAGCTGTGCCATGTATATCCAGCATAGGGTTAAATCCAGTGGTCGGCGTGAACGTTAGGGTTCCCACTGGAACTGACAGAGTACTAAAGGGTAATGAGGCCCGAAAGTTTTTGATTTGAAAAACCCCAGACGGTGACGGATTGCCGAGTGTTCCACCGCAGCGGATGTCGCCAGTAACTTCGCCCGTTGCGATATTTCCACGAATAAGTAATGGATCTTCTGTTTTGATCGTTAGATTTAATCCCCAGTTTCTAAATGGCTCGGGAACTGAGTCATTTCGATTCTTCAATATATCGAGCTTAGGCAGTTCTGCAGCGGAAGGAGTGGTGAATGGCGAACCGATAGGCAATAAATCGACGTCTCGATAAAAGATGCTATCAACCGCTCCCACTGTGCCTGTCATCGATGCATTTAACCAAGGTCCTTGTATCCTTAAGTCCGCATTTGCACGAAGAATCAGTAAGTCATTGCGGATGATTGGAAGGTGATCTCCACGTAATCGCACATCGAGATTGCCTAAATTACCATTCGACAAGTCCAACGAGGCTTCTCCATGAAGTACGCCTCCAGCGACCGTGCCCTTTAGATTCTTCAGCGTGATTCGATCCGGCGTGAGATCAGCAACGCCAGAAAATTCCTCTAACACGGGAAAGTTGTTATTTTTACAACGTAATCCTGCACGATAAAGATCTAGTTTGCCTAGAATGATTGGATTACCAAGTGAGCCTGATAGAATGACATTTCCATTTACGGTTCCTGATATTTGATCAGCGAATGGAATGAGCGAGACAAAGCGTGAAATATCCAAGCGAGGAATATCCACCCTGCCTGAGAGAGATTCTTTCATCATCTGCTCCGGCAAAGAAATCCACTCGATAGGTTTGAACGGCATATCCACTTTAATCAATGCTGGCGCAAAGTCTTGTGTCACAGCACTCCCATCTAACAAAAGTCTTCCACTGTTACTTTTTATCGACAATTTAATATCTGAGGTGGGAAGTTTTGGCTGGGTTGGAGAGCTTAAATCTCTTATAGCAATTTCCCCCTCAACAAAAGGATCGGCGTAAGTTCCAGAAATGGATAGATTCAATTCTCCTGTCGTTCTTTGATCAACTTTTTCAAAAAATGGAACCCATCCTTTAAGCAGGTTCAAAGGTAGAACTTTCGATTGAAAAGAGAGCGCGATGGGATGTACCTCGTTGCGAAGTAAGTCTGTCCACTTCGAGTAATCTGAGAATATTGGGAGTCTACCAGAACCGGTTGCAAGTACGGTCTTTCCATTGCTCCAGTTGAAATTTGAAATTTCTAGTATTTCTTTTGCGAGGCTAATGTCACCAGAAACAGTCTGTTGATTCATCTGGACCTTTAAATCGTTGGTTGAGAATACACCCGGCCAAGAGTACCGAATCCCACCAGAGGCAGTGATCGTTGCTAGGGATTCCCGTGACACATCAGCTTGAGAGATATGGATTTCGCCACGGTGGGTGCCAGACTGTATTGCACCGTTACCAATCCACTTGGCACTGATTTTGTAATCTTCGGTGGTGTTTAATTTGAAAATTGATAGCCAGCGCTTGTTGCGATGACTGTCAAATCCATCCAAGTCTACCTTGGCTTGATAAGTAGTGGTTTCGATTTCGTAAGTTGATGAACCAGTTAGGCCATCCATTAATATTTCTCCTGCACATGCCTTCCCTTGCTCCCAGCGGGCTTTTAGAAAAATGGGCGATAAGATAGGATCGTCTTGTGGTTTAACTGCCAATTCTACGACAGCGGACTGAGGTTGATTGGCATTAAGCGCTATAGTGAAATTGCTGTCCAACTCAGCATTTGGCACTGAGCTCGTAGACCCAATGAATTCGAAACGTGGCTCGAGGTTTTTTAGCGCTTCTGGGACGTCGGCAAGGTTAAGCTTCCCCACGACATCACCGAAATTAAAATTTAAATTCTGCCTTATGACTGGTGATGAGGCATTGATAGAATAGTTTGAACCTAGAAATATTCCGTGGGCAGCAAGCGTCGCTGAATCGGGTAATAACGTTACATCTATGCTCAGTTCGGATGACGTCCACTCTTTCCATGTGAGATTTTCTAACGATATCCGAATTTCCGCGGTTGTCGCATTTACGTCTGGCAAAATTTGATCTAATTCGATTGCCAATGAATTCAGCGTTGCGGTCATTGGCGTATCTAATCCCATGAGTTTAGCCGCTTCATTCACTTGCAACTGGCCTTCGCGAAGATCGATCCTTGCAGCGGTGAAACCTTGGTCGCTGGTAAATACAAACTTTGCGGCACCGACCAGTATATTAGCTTCAGCGGAAGGCAATCGATCGACGGGAAGTCGCATGACAAAATTCTCAACAATCACCCCAGGCAATGTGGTGATTTTAGGGATCACAAATGAATCAGGCTCCCAAGTAATCGTTGTTTCAGAGGCAGGCCACTTTTTCCCACTTACGTCCGTGAAAGATCCAAGAATTAGTGTGAAATCCTTACTGTTGGTCGGGTGAATGATGCGACTTGGATCGAGTAAAAATAAGTTCTTGCCCGAGCGTTTCACTGCTATGCTAAATTCTCTAATATCTAACTGTATCGGCATTATACACGTTCTGAATGCGTGTATAATTTTATTAAGATGCTTATAATTGACTTGACTAGTCTCATTAGAATTTTGAGATCTGACTGTTAAATCTATGTGTGCCCCATGAGCAGTTAATATTTCAATTCGCCCTCGGATCAGTCCTAGTAAGTTGTATTGCGGTGTCAGCCTTTCGATCGAAAGATGTGAACAAATGCCGCTACCTTCAGCACTTATCTTAGTAAGCGAAAATCCACCGAGAAGAGTGCCATCAACCTCGAACTCAACATGCAGGTCAGCATTCGTTAAAAGATAGTTCGTAAGAATCGGAGCAACTACGCGAAAGCCAGGACCATTGGCCCAAAACAATCCCAGTAGCACGATGCATAAAACACCCCATCGGCGGAGTTTCGAACCTCGCTTAGAAAATAGTTCCATCGAATCATTAGATGTTGCAGGACTTACCAAAGCACAAATAGTTTCCCTCGCTCGCGAAGAGTGGTCAACCATACGCTTCCCAATCACCTCTAGATTTCTTCATATTTAAGCATTGGCATGTGGAACCGATCACATTCTTGCCACTTTACATGGAACGCGTCTGGAGCGGTCGCGATTTAGAACGTATTCACGGTCGCACGCTGACTACTTTGAAAAAGTAATTGCTGCAGGCCAATGGCGTTTACGCGCACTCAATCACCTTTAAACTGGTTGATTCTATTTTACTAACATCAGTACGTTTGTAAGCAGTTGGGGCATGCTTGACAGAGTTTCCTACGATTTTCATGTGGTCGTTTTTTTGAACAGTATCGATTTTTGTGAATGCGAACCGACGATGGATTCAGTCGTGATAACCACGCTGGCGAGTTGCGAGTATTTTAAGCCGAACGGAAAATCCTAGTTCAGGGAGATTTTCTCTCGAAGCCATTTGTTAAATTACCTACTTATGTGATACGTTAGAAATTTTCAAAACCAAGGCACTGCACGGAGTGATATTCGGCAGTTGCAAGTTACAATTTTCAGACATTCCCGACCATTGACTATCGAGAACATCGGAAAAAAGCCATGGTGAACTATTAATGCGATCGATAAACTTCCATG
>VFJU01000076.1 GCA_009885905.1 Verrucomicrobiota bacterium | reverse complement strand
TCCGTCATCATCGTCCTTGTCGCTTCGCCCAGAGGCGTAGTCGGTCCTGCATGGCAAGCTCATGTCATCGAGGATTCTCCAAAAAACTTTCAGGACGGTGGCGTCTTAATCGCCAACTTTCACAACCAAGATATTCGTTTCACGATCGGCAAAACGGAACTCGAACTTCCACCCATGGGGGTTAGAAGCTCGCCAAGGCCAATTTTTCTTGATGATTTCAACATGGCTGGAGTAGGCACACAGATTAAACAAGGCTCATCTTGGACAACGATCACCGAAACCATGCTCCGCTTCCTTCCCGGCTCACGCTATCTGATCTTTGCCACCACCGACATCGACTCCGGTAGGCCACGCATCTTGAATTTCCATGACGTGAAAATCACGACTCATACCCTAGAAGTTCACAACGCGGTTCCTACGAATCACATGCTTTGCAGCACAAAAGGAACTTAATGTTCTTCCACAATCCGATAGACATCGAGTTCATAAATCGACCAGTGATACTTCGTACTGATACCCGTTTGAGTAATCCGTAGATAACGAGCACGCTGCATGGGAAAACGAATATTGGTCATCCCAGCACCCCCGCCACCCGTAGCAATAGGCGTGCTCCACGTCACTCCATCTTGAGACACCGTGATTGAGTAAGCATTAGGCGAGTCCCACTGAGCCCATGTGTTGTCGATGACAAGCATGTTGAACTCTTGTTCTTTATGCATGTCGACCTGAAACCACTGGCCAGGATATTGTTTGAGAGTCATGTCACGCCATCCAGTCCAATGATCACCGTCAATTGCGTTTTCCGCAGAGACATTAATCGGTAATTTAGCATCGGTCATGAAATACTTACCCGTCTCGACTGAAGCGGAAGCCTTCCAAGACTTTTTATCAAGTGACTTAGTTAGAACTTGGGGTTCTAAAGAATCTTTATTTGTCGTGATTGGCAACTCTCCCTCTCCCAAGAATTCCCATGTACCTGGCTGTAGATTGAACTTTACGTATTCATCATCCTCACCACCCCACGTCACGCCCGTAACACCCTCAACAAATGCTCCTTTCCAAATTGTGGTGTTATTCACCTTGATTTCACGTAATACGGAAAATGATTTTTTAGGAATCCCGACCGTAGCAATCGTGTGCTCTGGCGAAACGAGCTTAAGCCGATAGAATGAGGGAGTCTTATTGATATCCACCTTTATGTCGCCCTTGATCGATGGCACAACTACACGAATCGAATTGAGAAACGCCTCTTTAGGCAGAACATGGTAGGTACTCCAAGCCGCCGTATTAGGTGATACCCCCGCAATGGTTTGGGATAATAATAATGCAGGTGGATTCCAACCATGGTTGAGTGAAGAACCATCATCAAAAGCATCAATTCGCGACGCCCACCAACGATCGTAGTGCTCCCAAAGGGTGGTAAAGCTGCAAGGAATCATCGTCTTGTAGCGCTCACGCATCCGAACCAATGCATACTCTTGTTTACCCATCTTACACAGCGCTTCAGAAACCCACCGATCAAAAAAACAACTGGCATAGGTCTTTTTAGTTAGGACATTTTCATAAATTAATGGCCACTTACTAGGTTCTGCCAGTCCGACATTCACAGCCATGGCGTTAGCACGGTCATCAGGCTCAGGAACCTGATGTGACTTATAAAATCCGCCTTTCCAATACTTGTCATCAAAGCTGGATTGGATAGCTTTCATCTTTAGATCAATCTCATCAATGTCTCGCTGATTACCTGTGATCTCAGCAATCTTTTTCAGAGTGCCAAGGCAGTTAAAATAAAAACATGTTTCAATGATTGCCGTGTCCTTGTTTTCTTTGCCCCAATCAAACCATGTCTTTGGATTCCCGAATTGATAGGTTTCGAAAAGAAATTTCTTTGTCGGTTCATAAATCTGTCGCATCGAATCAACATCGCCCGTTTGCAGATAGTAAAACCACAAACCGTAGTCGCCAAGAAACTCTAGGTGTTGACCCGGATAGAACTTCGGTTCGAGTTTTCGAAGCACTAGATCGCGACACAGTTTGTGTGATTTCGCATCAAATACGTAAAAGCACTGATTTAGTTCCGGCGTACCATCTCCCCAAAAACCTACACGCTCACGGTCTGGGCAATCATAAAAATGCTCACGCATGCAGATATAAGCGGTGCGCGCAGCTTTTTTCCACAGAACGTTGAAGTCGTTGTCGCTGCTCTCAAATGAACCGGCAAAACGAGTGTCATAACCTGTCTCACGATATTTCACGGCCCTAACTGTTACACCTGCCGGGATGGTGTAAATCGCACCTTCACCACTCACCCAATCTTTGGCTTCTACTGCCTGGACTCCACCTCTCGTCGTGAAAGTCTCGGTAGGTGTGAGGAAAAGAACTAATGGATTGCTGGAATTGAAACAAATCTCTTTGCCTTCAACAGCATCAACCTCAATCCAAGGTTGAAAATGACAATTATACGGTATGGTGCAGACCAATCTCCATGGAACACTCTCCGAGTGCGGCAAGTCTTTTGAAACTCGCAGGTATTCTTTCTGACCGTAGTCCTTGATACTCGCTGGCTGTATTACGTGTTCATTCCCTAACAAAGAAAAAATACTCAGCGTACTTAAAAGCAATAAATGTTTCACCATATAAAAAGTCTAACGATTTAATCGGAACCCGAACCCTTAGTTGAAATAATCGGAACCTCACAGAAAGTGAGCGCCGCGATACCGTTCTCCCCTCGCAATATCGTTTTCTGGCTCCACGTCTCACCATTCAAATAAGTAACGTCCTGCGCACTCGAGGGATTTGTTAGCTTTAGCATAATTTTATTGCCCTCTGATTTGCCAGACGAAATTTTACCCTTCGCTCCATCTAGGTAAAACTGACTGGACAACGAGTCTTCCCACTTCAATGGCTGGTCGAATTCTAGTACAATCTCGTCCCGTGCAGCACTCACGTAAGACGCCGACTTTAAATTTGGCGGGGTGATTGATCCCTCTGGTAACATACCGTAATTGTACTGCTCCACGAGTGGTGCAATGATCTTAGCGATCTCAGCGTATCCGGCTGGCGGGTAGTGACACCCCCCTGCAGGCTCGATTCCTAGAGTCGACATAATACTCATGTTAGAAAATAATTCAGGTAGTTGGCGTTGAACTTCTCGCAAACGATTGTCTGATCCCTCGCGACCCATCCCACAAGAATGCGGCCAAATTTGAAACAAGTAGTAATGCTGAATGTTAGGATAATCCTCTTTCCACGCCGAAGCTAGACTCACAAAATACTCTCGGTAGTTTTCCCATCCATACGCCCCACTAGGTCCATCGGAGCCCTGATCATTCTCACCTTGATGCCAGAACATCCCGCGAACACCGTGCGTAAGTTTGGCCTGCCTCACCCTCCACAAAAGGCGACCGTAAATCGTTTCAAGGTCCTCGTCATGGTCAACACTGCGCTGGTGCAAATCAATTCGCGTACCACCCACCGCACCATTGATGATGCAAATCGGCAACTTATATTTTTCCATTAGATTCTTAGCCAAATCAAACGCCCAGTAACCTATCGCCAGTCGATCTCCTTTGCTTTTTCTTATCGCAAGTCCCCATTCAGCACTGCTCGGGTCATTACCCGTGCTGCCATAACTGCGAATCCATTCGTTGGTCTCAGGAAATGTCTCTTTGCCCCAGTCGGTCGCCACAGCGTTTGACTGGCCGTTGATGAGATAAGCATCACCGCATACCAAATCATTAACCGTACGAATAATTTTAAACTCGCTACCAGTCTTACTACCTAATTCAACTTTGTATTTAACCAGCCCAGGCTTGAGCTTAATCATGAATTTGTATGAGCGATCTGACTTGGGCGTTAGACTCTGACTGTTGAAAATTCTTCCATCAGCGTAGACCTTTACATAGACTGAATCGGCAGCCTCTGTTAGCTTGCCATTATAAAAAACCGTGCCTTCGTTCTTGTCATCTCGTGCGTAAAATTGCCCGTCCACGGGTTGTTCGTCATTGGATGGAACCCTTGCAACCCATGCATCATTTTTAGGTTCAGTAACCTGCAGTTTCACGGATTGGGTCGTTGGCTTTCCACCATTCGAAATTGTACAACTAACCGTCATGCTTCCACTGTTTTGTGCGCGAGTGAGTTTGATTCGATCTGTTAGTATTTTCTTACCCACTGCTATCCCAGCAACCTCCCAGTCAATTTTCAGCGTTCCTGATTTTTTCTGCTGCATCTCATTTAAATTGCTAACCAGAGGCACCACCTCAATCGCGGATCTGCCATCCCATTTTTCTGGTGCCTGTAATTTA
>VFJU01000039.1 GCA_009885905.1 Verrucomicrobiota bacterium | reverse complement strand
GGGTTCGCCTCGACCTTGAGCATGCTCTCGAGGTAGCCGACGCCGTAGAGCCCGTAGACGGTGATGAGTAAGGTAACGGTGAAGCCGGTGATGCCGCCGAAGCGTGATGCGAGCGCCGTGGCGAGTGCTAACAACGGAGCCATGACTAACAGAAAAAGCACGGTGTATTGTAAGTTCAGGGTCCACCACATCACTTGCTCGACAGGATCGGCAGGGGTCGCGGCGAATTGGCAAATCCCAGCAGTGATAACTGCCAGCGGTGCGATGAAGCAGAAAATCGCCAGCCAGATTTCGAACAGTTGGCGAGTGGGTGATATTCCCGTGGTTTGGAAATATTCGCCCACACCGGTCTTGGCGTTGGTTTCGCCCTCGCGAGCTGCGGTGAAGAGTCCCCAGAAAAGTGCGCAGACCCAAAGAGTGCTCCATGCGGCTAGAATTCTAGCAGGTTGAACCAAGATCGGCTTTTCGGTGGCGCTCGAAATCATCGGCAAGGCGAAGGGCAGCACAAGCACCGCAAAGACGCAGATCACCCAAGCTTTACGCTGGAGAATCGTGGCAAATGTGAGTCGGAATAGTCTCATGGTGGTTCAATTCATTAGGGCTTTGAGGCCACTCCATGTCTGGTTGGCCCCTTTAAAGTGTCGCGCTCTATCGCCATCGATCATCAAAGCGCTCGGCATGGCCATCGAATCGTAGTCGGGGTGGCAGCTCACCAATCGCAGCACGTTAGAAGCGGAATTTTTCCAAATCTCCTCGAAGGCTTGCCTAGCGAACGCGTCGAGACCGCTGAAGGGCTCGTCGAGAAGTAGAATGTTGCCGCGGTCTGGCTTCACGGAAAATTCGGCGACGATCAGGCTGGTTTTGCGACGATTTCCCGTGGAAAGTCGGCCGTAGGGCTTTTTCACGTCGAGCTCGATGTGGCTTGCCAAGTCGAGCGCTTCTTGCCGGCGAGCTTTCGGCAGCAGCGTGCGGAAAACCATGGACGGTGTGATTTCCGAATCGAAGCGGAGATCTTCTGGCAGGTATTGGACGTACCCGTTAACGCGGAAATTTCCAGAAACGGCTTTTTGCGTGCCGGCGAGTGTCCGGAGGAGGGTGGTCTTGCCCCGGCCGTTGCGGGCGAGGAGGAAATGGGTGCCGCCAGCGAGATCAACCTCTTGCCCAAATCGAGCAAGTGGGGCGCCGTAACCAATTTCAAGACCGGAGTCGAGATGGATAGATGGAGCTTGTTGAGTCATTGATTTGTTGCGGTTGTAAGCAAATTTGTCGAAATGTCAATAAACCTTAACAATCGGTTTCGCTAATCTTTCTTACTAGTATGACAATCTGATTAAATTGGCAATCTTTTTTTGAACGTTTTGAGAAAAGTGTTTTTTATAGCCACTTTTTTCTAAAAAATTATTATTCTGGATCGTGGTTTTGATGGTTTCGAAAGGATTTTTGAGGATTTAAAAAAACTTGGATTTTTTCTTCGTGATGGGCGTTGGGGTGGTAGAACGAGCTCAGCGGAATATGGCGGGCAAGTTAACTTATCAACAAGCAGGGGTGGACACGCGCAAAGCGGCCGCCTTGGTGGGCGACATCGGCACTCATGTGCGGAGAACTCAGCAGACTCGGAAATTATGGGGAGCGTTCGGGCTTTTCGCTGCTTGTTACGACCTCAGCAGCTACAAGGAGCCGGTGATAATGACCGGTTGCGATGGCGTGGGCACGAAGTTAGAACTCCTGCTCGAGCACGATTTGCTCGAGACGGCGGGTAAAGACTTGGTCGCGATGAGCGTGAACGATATCCTAACGACGGGTGGCGATCCGCTGTTATTTCTCGACTACATCGGCATCGCTGCGTTGCACGAGGAGAAAATCACTCGGCTGATTTCGGGCATGGCGGATTATCTTGAGGCGTGTGACTGCATCCTCGCGGGGGGGGAGACTGCGGAAATGCCCGGGATCGTTCCCGTTGAGGTGATCGAGCTTTCCGGATTCTGCATCGGCTGCGCGGAAAAGCCTGATTTGATCGACCCGACCACGGTCGCCATCGGCGATGTGTTGATCGGTTACGCATCGGACAGCATCCACGCGAACGGTTGGTCGCTGGTCCGCCGCGTGCTCCATGAATTTCCCGGCGAGGTCACCCAGGCGGAGCTTGGCGAGTGGCTCAAGCCGACCCGTCTCTATCATGATGTCACGCGCGACCTCAAGGCGGCCGGCGTGAAGCCCAAGGCGATGTCCCACATCACGGGCGGGGGACTTCCGGAAAATTTGGAACGTTTGTTCCGCGGCATGGGTGCCGATTTAGTCATCCCGCGATGGGAGCTTCCGGGTATCGAAAAACTTTTGTCCCACGTCGATGCCGAGGACCGTTTTCACACCTTCAACATGGGCATCGGCTGGGTGGCCATCGTGGCCGAGGCCGACGTCGCCGCCGCTCTAACAGCGGGTGCTGGCGGCTCGGTGCTGGGTCGGATGGTGGCGGAAGAGGGTGTCCGCGTCACCGTCATCGGCGAGTGATTTTTAATCTTAAATACGCATGAGCGACTTTCTCACACACGAATGCGGGATCGCAGCGGTGCGGCTGCGCAAGCCGCTTGCCTATTATTACGACCGCTACGGCACCTGCCTGTGGGGCTTGAATAAGTTATTTTTGCTGATGGAGAAGCAGCACAACCGCGGACAAGACGGAACGGGGATCGGCTGCGTGAAGATCGACATGCCCATCGGTCAGCCTTATGTCCACCGCCGGCGGGGGATTGAAAAGGACGCCCTAGCAGAAATTTTTCGCAAGGAGACCCGCGACTTCTATAAAATGTCTCGCAAGGGCGTGATGGATCACAAAGACCCCGCGAGTGTGAAAAAGCACTTCGAATTTGGCGGGGAAATCCTCATCGGGCACCTGCGCTACGGGACTTCTGGCGATTTCGATTCGGGCTGCTGTCACCCGTATCTACGCCGCAGCAACTGGCCGACGCGCACCTTGATGGTGATGGGAAATTTCAACATGACCAACGCTGCCAAGCTCAATGAGGTGCTCATCGAGCGGGGTCAGCACCCAGTGTTCGGGACGGATACGCAGACGGTGTTAGAAGAGATCGGTTACCACTTGGACGAGGCGCACACGGATCTTTACCGCCACCTTCGTGACGCGGGAGTTCCTGGCGCGGAGATTCCTGCTAGAATTTCCGCCGCCTTGGATGTGCCCAAGCTCGTCTCCGAGTCCGCTGCGGCTTGGGATGGTGGCTATGCGATTTGTGGAGTCATCGGAAATGGCGATATGTTCGTGATGCGCGATCCTCACGGGATCCGGCCGTGTCACATGTTAGTGACGGACGAGGTGATCGCATTCGCCTCGGAGCGTGTGCCATTGATGACGGTTTTCGAGGTGGATGCCAGCGCGGTGAAAGCGGTGGATCCGGGGTCGATGATCACGATCAAGTCGGATGGAACGATGTCGGACTCGGCATTCGCCCCACCGCAGCGCTTCACCCCGTGCTCGTTTGAGAAAATTTATTTTTCGCGGGGTAATGACCCACAGATTTACCGCGAGCGTAAGGCGATGGGCGCGGCGTTGGTGCCACAAGTGGTGGCATCGATCGAAGGGAAATTTGATAAAACGATTTTCTCATTCATCCCTAACACCGCGGAGACCGCCTACTATGGTTTGATGGATGGCCTGCGGCTTTTCCGCCGCCAAGAAGTGCGCGCATCGATTTTGCAAGCGTCCACGGACGGCGCGATCACTCCGGAGTTGTTAGACGACTTGATCCTCCGGAATTGGCCGAAGGGCGAGAAGGTGGCGCACAAGGACATCAAAATGCGCACATTTATTTCTCAGGAAAGCGGTCGAGATCAGATGGTCTCCCACGTTTATGACATCACCTACGGGGTCGTGAAGCCGGGAGACTACCTCGTGGCGCTTGACGACTCGATCGTCCGTGGCACGACGTTGAAGCAGTCGATTCTTAAAATTCTCGCACGCACCAAGCCGTCGAAGATTGTCATTTGTTCCACCGCGCCGCAGATCCGCTACCCGGACTGCTACGGCATCGACATGTCGGAGCTGGGGAAATTCATCGCGTTCCAAGCTGCCATCGCGCTCCACCGCCGGGCGGGGCGGCAGAGTCTGTTAGATCGTGTTTACGACGACTGCCAAGCGGAGCTCAAGCTCCCCGTCGAGGATCGCCGCAACCGAGTCCAAGCGATTTATGCCGCATTCACCCACGAGGAAGTCTCCGCTGAAATCAGCCGGATGGTTTACCCCGAGGGGATCGACTGGGATGGCGAGGTGCAGGTGATTTTCCAAACCATCGATAACCTCCACGCCTCGATCAAGGGAGACTGTGGTGATTGGTATTTCACTGGAAACTATCCAACGCCGGGCGGCTACGCGATGGTGAATCTCGCCTACCTCCGCTGGTACGAAGGTGTCGGTGGCCGCAGCTACGATCTTCCGCTCTAACCGACCTTTAAAACGGCAGGGCTGGGCCGCCGTGGTCGGTTGTCGGTTGTCGGTGGTAGGGCTGACCCGCCGTGGTCCGCCCACTTGTCGCCAGCGGCGTGAATGGTTCTGACTCGCGAAAGAAAATCCCCGAAGAAGTCGCATTCCAACACACCTCACCCTCAGGGCAAAAGTCGGCGGGGCGCGGCGGCCCAGCCCTACCGGGTAGGGTTCCACCTCCGGGGGAACCGGTGAAAGTGTGGCGAACGGTCGAGACCAAGGACGACGTTCCGACTTTTCTTGGGCTGCACGTTCTCGGCTCTTTCGCCTGCGCTCTCGGCGAGAGCGCCCTACCTTTTTTCGATCATGAAACCGACCCGAAAGCACCTTCCTCATGATGTGCCTAACTGGATTGATCCGACCCAAGAGGCCTTTTTCATTACAATCAACTGTCAGCCCCGAGGGACAAACCATTTGGCAAAAACCGAAATTTGGGAAGCGATCCTTGCTTCCGTTGCCTTCCGCGAACAATGCGGAGACTGGAGCTGGAGGCTGATCCTCGCCATGCCGGATCATCTTCACGGGATTGTCATATTTTCCCAGCAGTTTCAGATGCAGAAGGCGGTCGCCAATTGGAAACGCTGGCTCGCCACCCAGAAAGGCATCCGCTGGCAGGACGGATTTTTCGATCATCGCCTGAGGTCGTTGGAGAGTGCAGAACAAAAGGCGGATTACATCCGGCTGAATCCCGTGCGGGCGGGATTGGTCGAGGATCCAGCCCAATGGCCCTACCGCAGGGATTGGAAAGATTTGTAACGTAGAAGATCTGAAGGTAGGGTTCCACCTCCGGGGGAACCAGTGAATGTGGGGCGAACGGTCGAGACCAAGGGTGACGTTCCGGCTTTTCTTGGGCTGCGCGTTCTCGACTCTTTCGCCTGCGCTCTCGGCGAGAGCGCCCTACCTTTTGCCGGCTCAGCGAGAGCGCCTTATCAGGTAGGGTTCCACCTCCGGGGGAACCGGTGAATGTGCGGCGAACGGTCGAGACCAAGGGTGACGTTCCGGCTTTTCTTGGGCTGCGCGT
>VFJU01000142.1 GCA_009885905.1 Verrucomicrobiota bacterium | reverse complement strand
TTGATCTTGTTATTTCTAATCGGAGCGAATGCTTTTTTTGCTTTGAAAACCCATGCGGCGGAACATCCAGTGACTCTTGGATGGCAAGGTCTCATCGCGGAGAACTTTGTGAATTGCACCGGTGGCACTCACTGGTCGATGGAGGGTGATACGTTTGTGGCAAAGGATCATGAAACGCTATGGACGCATGAGGCTTATGAAAACTTTATCCTCGATCTGGAATTTAAAGCGGCCAAGGAATCAAATAGTGGCGTATTTCTGCGTTCCAGCGATATAAAAGACGTACTGAAAGCGCTAGAAATTCAAGTGCATGAATCCAGCGATGGTTCGAAGTATGGGATGGTCGGTGCGATTTATGATGCGAAACCACCAAGCAAACGCGCGGAAAAGCCCGTGGGCGAGTGGAACCACCTCACCATCATTTGCAATGGCAGCATGGTGACGGTGATACTTAATGAACAAGAAGTCATCAAGGCCGACTTGAACGACTGGCCTGAGATTAAGAAAAATCCTGATGGAACACCTAACAAATTTCCAATAGCACTGAAAGATTATGCCCGAAAAGGTCCGATTGGCTTCCAGGGTCTGCATGGAAAAGCGCAAGCTCCAGTTTGGTATCGCCATGTAAAAATCAAGGCGATGGATTAGTTCTTTAACAAAAATGCGTTATTCTTTATCTGGAGATTTCCGCAGAGATTTTTTCTGTGATAGATTTCTTTTATCCGCGACGGTTCGATTTTTTGAGTTGCGGGATCTTGGCCGGTTGGTACGGCGCATTTTTTCGATTGCTTGAGTTTTAGCGATGGATTTGCCTTCTTGTATTGATTCTAACTGATCGCATAATTCGCGTTTTGCCAAAAAGCGGTTCATTTCCCGTGATCGGTCTAATTGGCACTTGATGCACAGGCCAGTTGGGAGGTGCTTGAGGAAGACGCAGCTGGATGTCTTGTTTATTTTTTGTCCCCCAGCGCCTGAGCCTCGGACAAATTTTTCCAGCAAGTCTGCAGCGGTGATTCCAAGTGCTTCCATTCGCAACTCCAATGCTGCGATTTTTTCGGAAGTGATTGGGCTTGGCACGATTAAAATTAAGCTAGAATCGGTAAAATTGACAAGCCCCGAGAATCTTAGCGGAAACAGGTAATTATTTCAGCTGACTTCGAGTTTTTTGACGATTATCTGGGTAATCTCAGGCAATTACCTGTAACTGCCACTCACCAATTTTTATCTGATTAGATTTATATGAGTCATCATAATTTCTCTCCTTTTTAATTCTAACTATATTATTATGAATAGATTGCAAATAATTGAGGTGATAATTCTGTGACTAACTAATTTTCTTTCGATTTTGTTAGTCAATTTTACTGCCATCGTAGTAGCTTCTAACTAACCGAGGTAAATAACATCTATGAGTAGTACCTGCAATATCAACAGTCCACAATTACCTGCTGTTCTTTTGGTAGAATCTGATCCTCTGATACGAGGATATTTTGATCGTTTATTTGGTTTGCAATATTGTGTTTTCAAGGCCGAAAATAGTGTCGAGGCCTTGGAAGTTTTTCTGCCGAACGCCAGCAAAATCGCAGTCATCGTGTGTGGTGACGCGCTCAACGAGTTGGAAGATGACTTTGTTTCAATGATTTCAATCGATTATCCTGAGATCATTAAAATCCTGTCTAAACCTTTCTCAAATACGGACTCGGTGATTGGCTTGAAATGTCACCACGAAAATTTCAGATATATTTACAAGCCTTGGGATATTCCTCAGTTAGATAATATTTTGTTTTTGGCTACAGAATTATTTGCGGTCAAGCGGACACTGAGTGATTTGCGGGATGTGAAAGTCAAAGCGTTGGAAAAAGTTTTGCTATCGAGCCGATTCGCTGCATATGTGCTCGCTCCTGTTTCGGCTGGAATCAATTGCAAACGTGCCGGTGAAGCGGTCGCATCATTTGTCCAGACGGGGGTGGCTAGTCGTTTTTTTGGAGCCTCTGGCACCATACCTCAGCGGGGTTGGGCGCGGCTACATGCTGAACAAGTTGCCTTGGCCCATGACCTAGGAATCCATCTTTCCATCGCGTTGTCGCATAGTTGCTTGAACAAGCGAATTGCTGCGCTTGCGAATGAACTCGAGGTTGCAGGTGCTGAGGGAGCATCGGGCGATGGTTACCTTGCAAATGGCCATTCGACACGGATCATGAGCAAAGTCGATCCGATGCCGGCTCTTTTAGTGGCCCCGATGGAAGATCCCGTGGCTAGTAACATAGCGGTGCGGGTGATCGCCGCTTACATGGCTATTTATGACCTGGGCGGTATCGTTCGCCGCATCAATTCCGATGGACTGATTTTGGAAATTACCATTGTGCCAAATCTATCAGAAAAAATCCAATTACAGGAGAGGGTCTCTGAATGGATAGTCGACGATGATCTGCTGGTTAAGGAAGCCATTGCTCTAGACTGAGAACGGCGTTGAATTGAAACTTGGATTGAATCAATGATTTTTTTTGCCTGACTGAGATGTTCCCGCAGGATCGTAGACAGGGTAAGCCCTTGGAGCGTTCGAATACGCATCGGCATTTTTCGCCAGATGATCCTTAATCAGAAACCAGATCGCGATTGCTAGAAGGAGCGAGAGGATCTTTGAGATCCAGTTGTGTGCCAGATTCATTTTCATGAGAGGATTTTCCAGAAACAAAGATTTCAGCGAGTTTTTCGCGAAATTGTTTTTCAGTGAGATTGCGCATTAGCACACCGTTTTCACAGATCGAGATGCCTCCTGTTTCTTCGCTCACCACGATGGCGATGGCGTCGGTTCGCTCGGACAATCCAATCGCTGCGCGGTGGCGGAGACCCGTTGAGCGATCCTTCATTTCCCTTTCTGTGACAGGGAAGACGCAGGCCGCCGCCGCGACTCGTTCATCGGCAATGATCATGCCACCGTCATGAAGCGGTGCTTTAGGATGAAAAACTGTCATCGCAAGTTCCGGGGAAAACTGCGCGTCAAGCACGACGCCGCTATCGAGATGTTCTTTCAGGCTGATGCCACGTTGAATCGCGAACAATGCACCAATTCGTTTTTTAGAGAGGCTGATAACTGCGTCTGCAAATCGTTCGAGGAAGGCGAGTTTTTTGGTGCTGGAGAACGAAAATAGTGGGTTACTACCCAAGCGCGCCAGTCCGTTTCGCAACTCAGGTTGGAAGATCACAATCAGCGCGATAGTTAGAATAGTGGCGGCACCTTTAATGATAAAACTGATCACCTCGAATTTAAAAATGGTGGAAACCAAAGTTAAGACGACGAGGATTGCACCAAGACCTACGAGAATTTGAGCTCCGCGAGTGGCTCGAAAAGAGCGGTAAATTTGGTAGATACAGGTCGCAAGAAGAAGAATTTCAATTCCATCTCCCCAGTGATCTTGTAAGAATTTCCACATTAGAATTACGTTCAAAGATACGTTACAACGAAATGTTTGTGGGAGGCAATGCAAGAAATTCGGTTCAATTTGGCAAAGCGAGACGAGTCTGATGAGAAACTCACCTCTTGCCGTCTGTGGTTTGTTGGTTTTAAATTCCGCCCATGCACGAAGAAATCAAGCTCACTCGCGAAGTCGCCGCCATACAAATTCCAAGCGGAGATGCTCTGGTTTTGCCAGCCGGCACCGCGGTGTTTATCACCCAACGTCTTGGCGGAACCTTCACGGTCGCGATGTCTCAGGGACTGGCAAGGATTTCTTCTCAGGATGCTGATGCGCTCGGCGTGGATCCCGCGGAAGAACTTAAAAAGCAAGCCGAAGTGATCCGCCTCAAGGATGCTCCGTTGGAGGAGCAGGTTTGGTGTCAACTCAAGGGCGTCTATGATCCAGAAATTCCTGTGGACATCGTGAATCTGGGCTTGGTTTACGATTGTATCATCGAAGAGGCAGAGGGAAAAAAAACCGTCGCTGTCAAAATGACGCTCACCGCTCCGGGGTGTGGAATGGGGCCTGTGATCGCTGCGGATGCCCAAGCCAAGATCATGACCATTGACGGCGTCGACGACGCACGTGTCGAGATCGTCTGGGATCCTGCATGGAATCAAGAAATGATCTCAGAGGAAGGGAAGATGAAACTTGGAATGATCTAACTGGAAGAGCTTTTCTGAGCATTCCAAGTCTGATCGATGTAGGCGACGATGGTGGGGATCGCGATGTCGAAAGTTTTTGCAACTTGTTCGTAGGCGTGGCGTCCAAGACCAATTGGGTCTGGTATGTCCGTGCACATTCCATCGTTTGCGGAATCTGCAAATTCGCAGACAAGATAGAATTTATCCGCGTGCTGGGGGAAGCGCGATTCGAGCGATTGCATGTGACCGAGTGTCATCGCGAAAACGTGCGTTGCCTGCGAAAGAATCGCATCTGTAACGGGCCTGCTACCAAATCCATCGAGTGATACTCCACGTTTCTTTAGTAGGACAGCAGTTTCAGGATTGCATGGCGCACCCTTGGATGCGGAGGTCCCCGCAGAACTCACAGTGAAATCCGAACGATCCGAGACCTCCTTGCGGAACAAGCCTTCCGCCATTGGGCTGCGACAAGTATTTCCAGTGCAAACAAAGAGC
>VFJU01000100.1 GCA_009885905.1 Verrucomicrobiota bacterium | reverse complement strand
TAATTTGCTGCCAATCAGCCCAATATGTCACCCCGATGTTAGCTCCGGGCGTGAATCCCTTCCCGTTGCGGCGGCAATAGGGACGGATCGAAAACAACCAATGGACGATGGCGACAAGTGGCACGATGACGATAGCGACAAACATTGAGTTCTTATATTACTGCCGAACGATATAGGAATGGCGTCGCCGGGATGGACTCCGATTTGATCAGACGGCTTACTCGGCGTCGCCATATCCGACTTGTTATCCTCTTTGGTTTGTTAGTGTTGCCAGTTTCGATTCGACCCAACGATTGAGGCTCGAACCCTCTTCCTGACTGAGAGCTGCTAGCTTCCGGTGAAGTTGTGGATCAATGCGAAGAACAAAATTCCCTGAGTATGGGCGATCCGGCTCTTCGCCACGCTCGGCACAAAATTCTAAATAGTCGTCAATCGATTCGTGAAAGGCGGCCTTGAGTTCATCCACGCTCCTCCCTTGAAACGTAACAACATCCCTGAGATCCGTGACCTCTCCGTGAAAAGTCTCTGCGTCTTCGTCGAAAGTGACGGTGCCGTGGTATCCTTTGTAAGTCATCATGGTTGTATTCCTGCTTCGGTTAAAAATCGCCTCATCGACTTCACTGCGCCTCGATCAGTCTTCGGATCGGGATGGGGACGATGAAACACAGCGCGAATACCGTTGAGAGCGAGACGAACTCGCGAACCACTCCCTTCGGTGATCTCACATCCCAACGCGTTCAGCAGGGACTCAATGTCCTTCCAAACGATATTCGCTGAGACGGGATCCTTGAAGATCGATTCAAGTGTCTTGCGTTGACGGCTATTCACGCAGACATAGTATCACCAAACGATACCGCGTCAAGATCTGATTTTTCTTGGATAACGTTAGATGTGATGTCACCGCGTCATTGCGGTGATCAAGAAGTGAAATTGTGGAGCTGTTGGGCGGTTGACATCCATGACTTGTTCGGTTTCTTTCATTCAGGACTGAAGCGAGAATTGAAACGCGATCCAAACGGCCGGATCGCCAATGGATCTTGGCGAGACGCCAACTCTCCTTGAGGTTGAGTGGGTTGGCTCGATACTCGATGGGCTTCTGGTCTCGATGTTAAAGGTTGGGGTTGGTAAAAATATGCGGACCTTTTGGAAAAAGGCTCCCGGCTCCCGGCAGCTGGGTCTCTGCCCATTTTCAGACTGCCTCTGAGTGTAAGGAGGAATACGTCAAACTGATGGCAAAAGGGGCTTTTTCGTAGGCTTCCGCATGATCCGCACAACCATGCCGCGATGCCGCGAGGGCGCGGCATGGAACACGCGGG
>VFJU01000476.1 GCA_009885905.1 Verrucomicrobiota bacterium | reverse complement strand
GGATTTCATGCGATGGCGATCCGTCAGGAAAATGGCAAGGCTGTGATTTACGGCGCTCAACTCAGTCCAGGTAAGGGGTTGCCGTTGCGGGTTTGTAAGATTGATACGGATGGTAAACTCTTGCTAGAAATTCCTAACGAAAAAACCACTGAGGTTCCTGGTGGATGGCCGGGATTAACGGGAGTTACGGTGGCACCAGATGGCTCGATTTTTGCATCGATGGGTTATGGATCCCATATGATTCATCATTTTGATTCAACGGGAAAATTGCTTCACTCCTTCGGAAGTAAAGGTCCAGCAAATGAACAGTTCGATACACCGCACGGCTTGGCGATTGATTCACGATTTGGAGCACCTCGGTTATTGGTAGTAGATCGCGGCAAGCGTCGACTTGTCCATTTTGATTTGGATGGAAACTGGATCGGAGTGCATGCAAGCAATCTGCGCCTACCGTGTTCGGTGAGTTTTATGGGTGACTATCTGGCGGCTGCTGAGCTCGAATCTCGAGTGACGATTCTAGACAAAGCAGGCACGCCTATTGCGTTTCTTGGAGATAATCCAAATCAGAAACAGTGGGCTAATTTTGGTGTGGCTCCAGCGGACATGCGGCTAGGGATTTTTACGGCACCTCATGGAATCAGTTTCGATTCGGCGGGTAACCTTTACGTTCAGGATTGGAATAAATCTGGACGAGTGACTAAATTGACGAAGCTGATTCCCTAGTTTTGTTTGATGTTATCATTTCACATTTGGGTCGGCGTCTACGGTCTCAGTTGATTTCAAATCGTTAAGATTTACCAAAATTGGGTTTTGCACGCTCGATTTCCGTGACCATACTGAGTCAGACATTTTCAGCATGATCACCTACAGCAAGCAACCTCACCCCCGCGAATACCGGCTAATTTTCAAAAATGTGGACCGAGATGGTTGGAATCCATCGATCGAGCGTTATCTTCGCGATGGGGGTTACGAGGATCTCAAGAAGGCTATCGCAATGCAACCGAAGGAAATCACCGATGAGGTGAAAAAATCGGGCCTGCGTGGGCGTGGCGGGGCAGGATTTCCGACGGGCATGAAATGGACGTTCATTCCTCCTAACAATACTAAGCCAGTCTATCTAATCTGTAATGGCGACGAGTCCGAGCCCGGGACTTTTAAAGATCGCTACATTTTGCACCAAGACCCGCATCAACTGATAGAAGGCATGGTGATCTCGGCCTACGCAGTCGGGGCTAAGACGGCGTACATTTATATTCGGGAGGAGTTTCCAGAGGCGGCGCTGATCGTTGAACGGGCAATCGAAGAGGCGCGTGAACACCATTTTCTTGGAAATAATGTGTTAGGATCTGGCTTTGATGTGGAAATTTATGTTCACCGTGGTGCGGGTGCCTATATCTGTGGTGAGGAAACTGGCTTGATTGAGTCGCTCGAGGGCAAGCGGCCTTATCCGCGGATTAAGCCACCTTATTTCCCAGCGGCACTTGGACTCTACATGTGTCCGACCATCGTTAATAATGTCGAGTCCCTCTGTCATGTGAAGCACGTCATTCACATGGGCGGTGATGAATATTCTAAACTCGGAGTTGCTAGAAATACCGGTACGCGGATTCTCTGCGTCTCTGGGGATGTGAAAAATCCAGGTTATTTTGAGGTCGAGGTAGGCAAGGTGACCATGCGTGAGTTGCTCTACGACATGTGCGGTGGTCCCAAAGACGGAAGGTCGTTCAAAGCGGTGATTCCAGGTGGTTCTTCCTCAAAAATCTTAAAATGCGATGAGGTTTTTAAATTGAAGAACCCCGACGGAACCACCAAGGATCTCGACTTTTGGGATATTCAAATGGACTTCGACACACTTGCCGCTTGTGGTTCAATGGCAGGTTCAGGCGGTGTGATCGTGCTCGATGATACTCGCAAGATGTCATGGGTACTCAATAATCTAAATTCGTTTTATGCTCACGAATCATGTGGCCAATGCACGCCGTGCCGTGAAGGCTCAACGTGGATGAAAAAAATCTCGGATCGTCTTGTCGCTGGTGAAGCGAGTCCTTCTGACATCGAAACTCTCGAAAGCGTGGCTTATCAAATCGATGGACGTACGATTTGCGCGTTCGGCGAAGCATCGGCTTGGCCAGTTGAAGCCATCATCGGTAAGTTTCGTGATGAGCTTTTGGCGGATACTAAATCATCTAACGAGTCAGTCGCACACAACCCAGAGGAAGAAGCACAACGCCGTTTTCTTCAGCCTGTTTAGTGGTGATTCACCAGTTGTCATGAAGTTCTTTTCTTGATGAACGCAGCCGCCCTCATTGCCAGAGTTTTATTGGGAACATGGTTCGTATACAGCGGTGGGTTTAAAATATTCGGTAGTGGATTGGACCGGTTCACCCTGGATGTGGCAAATTATCAACTCGTCAAAGCACCATGGGATGCGGTCGCTGCTTACACAGTACCTTGGTTGGAACTTGTCGCGGGTATTTGCCTGATGTTGGGTTTCCTCAGGCGAGGCGCTATTCTCACCATTTGCGGATTAGTGGTGATATTCTCCGTATCTGTCGGCTGGGCGTGGCACATGGGGCTTGATATTTCCTGCGGGTGTCATGGGGGCAACGCCCCGATTCAATATTGGAACAAGGTGGCTGAGTTTGTAGGGTATTTCATCGTGCTTGGTGGATTGTGGTGGATGGAAAATTGGAATGATTTGGCAACCGCCAAGCAGAATGAATCTTTGTGATTTGACGGCGACCTGAAAACGCCACTACTTCAGTGCATGCGCTACGCCGATCGCCTTCAGCAACGAATTGATAAAACTGGATCACGACTTTGTGTTGGGCTTGATCCGCGCCCAGGTGATGGTGGTGCCACGGCAGCAAGGGATTTTCTTAGGCAAGTTGTTGAGGAAACTGCGGAGTGGGCGGTCGCCTACAAGCCGAACATGGCCTACTTCGAAGCGATGGGAATCGATGGGATTCGTTTGTTAGAAGAATTGCTTGGTGGTATGCCAGAAGATGTTCCGGTGATTTTGGATGCAAAACGTAGCGATATCGGCGAGACGCAGAAATATTATGCTCAAGGATATTTCGCAGGTTGGAATGTCGACGCCGTCACGCTGAATCCGTTTCTTGGGTACGACTCTATCGAGCCTTTTCTAGATTGGGCAGGGAAGGGGATTTACTTGTTAGCGGTGACGTCCAATCCTGGGTCGGCGGATTTTCAGAGGCAGAAACTTGCCGACGGTCGCTCGGTGTTTGAATTGGTGACGGCTCTGGGCGAGCGTGCAAAGGAAGAGGGACGTGCCACCGATGTTGGCTACGTTGTTGGTTTGACTAATGCCGCTGCAGTTTTGGAAAAAATCCCCGAAGCTCCTTTGTTAGTTCCTGGGTTAGGCGCCCAAGGTGGCGATCTTGCGGCGCTTGCCGCTGCCACCCGTGGTGCCCCGGATGTGGTCAATGTTTCTCGAGGAATCCTCTATGCGGGAGATGACCGGAGTTTTAATGCTAGAGCCAAGGATTGGGCGGGTAAAATCGCGGCAGCGTATGGAAAATTGAGCTGAGGTTTTCGATGCAATCTATTCCAACCCGATCTAAGATTCGCTTGTGGTGCACGAAGATGAATCCATTCCAATGAATCCCCTGACCCCAAAGTATTCAGGGCTTTTACCGCATAAAGGATGGCCTAAGCGAAACCTGAAATTTTTGCGTCACCGCATCGTACCAGGAATTTTCCGAAGAGTTGATGGTGATGTGTTAGATCCTATCCTTGCGCCGCCTGACACTGATAAAGTACGTATCACGTGGATTGGCCATGCATCATTTTTTTTGCAATTCGCGGGACACTCAGTGATCGTTGATCCTAACTGGGCGAAGTGGCATGGCCCGGTAAAGCGTTCTCGCCAGCCTGGGTTAAGCCTGCACGGTGTGCCCGAGCTTGATTTGGTGTTAGTCACTCATGCACATTTTGATCATCTTCATAAACCAAGTTTAAAAATCCTTCAAGCTCGTGAGGGTATCGTTGTCCCTAAGGGAAGTAAGTCTCTGGTGAAACGGTTAGGTTTTCCTGCGATTCATGAGATGGAAATCTGGGGTGCTCTGAAGTTCGACGAACTTGAAGTCATTCATACTCCATCGCATCACTGGGGTGCGCGATTTATTCACGATACGCATCGCAATTTCGGTGGATACATCGTTCGTGCTGGAGGAAAGAGCATCTTTCATTGCGGAGACAGTGCTTATTTTGAAGGGTTCAAAGAAATAGGCCAACGTTATGAAATCGATGTCGCTCTTATGCCGATCGGTGCATACGAATCACCCAGTGGGCGTGATGTTCACATGAATCCGGAAGAGGCGGTGCGAGCGTTTGTGGATTTAGGTGCCAAGGCTCTTATACCGATGCATTACGGGACATTTCCATTGGGAAATGAGCCGCACAGCGAGCCCTTGGAGAGACTTTTGCGAGAAGCTGAGCGTCTTGGAATCCTCGCACAAGTGTTGATCCCCGAAGAGGGAGTTGGCATCGAGTGGTGATAAATATCATTGGCGCAAGATTTTTATGCCGTGTATAATTTGATCAATGAACTGCCAATACGTGTT
>VFJU01000386.1 GCA_009885905.1 Verrucomicrobiota bacterium | reverse complement strand
TTCGTTCCGAGGTCAAGACCACGGAAGAGGTATTCGTTCGAATATCCGGTGTGGAGATCGTATTCGACTTCCGCCTGAACGTTGCCAGCCGCAAGGGCGGAGGCAGCGGCCAAAGCGCCAATGGTTTTGCAGTAGTTTTGCATATTTGTGTGTTGGTTATCGGTTGCTGCTTGCGTCCCTGAATGGACCGGGTTGCGGAACAGACAGGAACAAAGTCGGATGAAGCATCAATTCAGTCAATTAACTTTTTGAAAACTCTCCGTTGGGCAAATGGTTTACCTTTCCGAAAGAGTTGTCCAGAAGTTTTTTGCTTTGCTTCTGCATTTCCGACTTCAGTGGAGTAATTGGAGGTCTTTGGCATGGCAAGCAAGAATCGAGTTAAATCATTGTTTTTGTCGGTTTTGTGGGGTAATTTGTAGTTATTTCTTAGGGGTGAGAAATTTGGCATGAATTTTGCTCAATCCTAATTTGATCCTAGTTTACATCTATTTATCTAGGAAAAGCAAACAACTATCAGATCAACCCTGACCACCATGACCCGTCGACATCTTAATTCACTGCGAGGCTTAACTGCCGCTGCATTCGCGTTTATTGCAATTCCCCTTTGTACCCCAGCCTCGGCACAAGATGCCGCAACACCGCCGCCAGCAATCGAGGTGGCTGCCACACCGCCGGACGCTTCGTTGGAACAAAGGCTCGCCGACTTGGAAAGTTATTTCGGTAACGTGGGTGTCGGTGGCTCAGGTGACGCTGCTTGGACCTCCAAGGTCGGCGGCATTCCCGGTCCCGGTCATAATGGTTGGATGATGACATGCGCGGCGTTGGTCCTATTTATGACGCTCCCAGGTTTGGCTCTGTTCTATGGTGGACTTGTTAGAAAGAAAAACGTACTCAGCGTGTTAGCGCAATGTCTGGGTTGTGCCGGAATGGTCACCGTGATTTGGTGGGCGGTTGGCTACAGTTTAGTTTTCGGCAAAAGCTTTAATTCGCCATTCCTTGGTGGGACGGAATTCTTTTTCCTCAAGGGCGTGACGAGTGCGCCGAACACAGA
>VFJU01000125.1 GCA_009885905.1 Verrucomicrobiota bacterium | reverse complement strand
TCAGGTGATGCTTTGACCTGATCCGCTACGAGCGATGCGGCTTTCTTATCCTCTTTAGAAATCTCTTTTTTTGCTGCGGCAGGCGCAGGTTTGCCGGGTGCGGCCTGTGCTGGTGGGGCTGCTGAAACTGGAACCAAGGAGCTCGCTGCACCGATTAAGCTAAATAAAATTACTTTTTTCATGATTCTTGATGTTTTGCTGAGGAATTGGAGCGGGCAGCGGGAATCGAACCCGCATGTCTAACTTGGAAGGATAGCGCTTTACCACTAAGCTATGCCCGCCTTTTCGGGGGTAGTTTTTACACTCCAAAACATCTTGGCAAGACATTTTCGATAATTATTACGGAAATAATTACAATTTTTTCATGCTTGTATTTTTGCACCAAAACACTGGCTGCTTACATCGATGCGATCGACCATGGATACTGCCTCTTTTGATTACGTATAAGTTATTGAACTACAATCCTGTAGGACGATCATAAAAACTCCAAGGAATACCGAATTGTTTGGACAACGCCTCGCTGATCGCTTTGACACCGAAAGTCTCCGTTGCGTAGTGTCCGCCATAAAACACGTTAAGCCCAAGCTCTTCCGCAAGAGGGTAAGACCAGTGGGGACCCTCACCGGTCACAAAACTATCGAGCCCCATAGAAGACACTTTCGAGACCTCGCTTCCTGCGCCGCCGGTGATGATCCCCACCTGCGCGACCACGTCAGGTCCACCAGGACACACGTGGACATCACCTTGCAGACAGTCCCGCAATGTCGCGGCGAGTTGATTTCGGGTTCCATGCCAATTGCCATTTATGCCAATGAGCAGACCATTTTGCTCAAAAAAAGGGGTCATATTTTGCAATCCGATGGCACGTGCTAGGAGGATATTGTTGCCGTATTCGGGGTGGACATCGAGAGGTAAATGCGACGAATAAATCGCCAACCCCGCATCCATGGCCGTCTTAATTTTCCGATAAAATGCCCCAGTCAATGGCTGGGCACCTTGCCAAAACATCCCGTGATGAACGATTAACAGAGCTGGCCCACCCGCTGCCACAGCCTCGATCACCGCCAGCGACGCATCCACCGCAGCGACGATCCTCGTGACTGGCCCCCCGTTGGCCATCTGCAAGCCATTCATCGCACCTGGATAGTCTGATATGGTCGCCGTTTTAAGTTCGCGATCCAAGAATTCCACCAACTGATTGAGCGAGGTCATGCGGAAGGCTAATCATGCCGACTCCAAATGACAACATCTGGAGTGGAGCTGATCGATTCACCCGTTAAGAATTCCTGCATGTCGCGCGCCAGTTCCGTTTCCCATCGTAGCGCTTGCCCACGCCACGGGATTTCTAACACCGCAGCATGCAGTGCGTGGCGAGGCAAGATGAGCTTGCGCTGCAGTTCGGGCGTCCAACCTGTTTCCATCCACTCCAAGTATTCCGATCCATTTCCCGAGTAGAGTTTATCCCCCAATATCGGAAAACCTGACGACGCGAGATGCACGCGTATTTGATGCATTCGTCCCGTTTCAGGGAAACAACGAATTAGCGAAAACGGATCACCAGTTCTTTCGAATCGGCACTCAACTCTGAACCGTGTCAAGCAGTCGCGTCCGTTGGGATCAACCACCTGACGCACCCAAATTTCTGCGGGTCCGAGTTCTCCAGCGCGGATGATAGGTTGCTTGCATTCCCATCGATCAGCGATAGGCCATCCACGAACAATTGCTAAGTACTCCTTCTTCGCTTGGCGAAACTCGAAAATTTTTCCTATCTCTCTAGCAGACTCAAGATGTTTAGAAACAAGCACAATTCCGCTAGTTTCCCGATCTAACCGTGTCACGATTCCCAAGCTGGCACCGTTTTGGATTTCATACGCCAGCAATTGCTCGAGTCCACCTAACAGCGTTGGCTCAGGCTTTAGATTTGCTGGATGAACGATCAGCGGCGCAGGCTTATCCACCACGATCCAGTCTGCGGACTCGGCGACGACGCGGAAATTTACTACGACTTGCAGGCTCATGGATTGAAATTTTTAACTAACAAAAAAAGCCAGAGACCCGCAAGCGAGTCTCTGGCAATCGTAATTTCAGATCAATCCTAGTGACTAGGATTTGTAGCGGAGACGCTTTTTATGGCGGTTCTGCTTCATGCGCTTCTTGCGCTTGTGTTTGTTGATCTTCGTTTTACGGCGTTTCTTAATGGAGCCCATGGCGGTTGCAGTTAGGTTGAGGTGAAAGGATTAAGGGACGATTTTATTGAGCGGATATTCGATAATCCCCTCTGCCCCCAGACGCTTCAGTTCGGGGATAATGTCCCTGACGACGATTTCGTCAATCACCGTCTCCACCGCAATCCATCCTTCTTCCGAAAGCTGGGAAATGGTGGGGCGGCGGAGTGACGGCAGTTTTTCAAGAAGCTCGGGCAAACGAGCACTTGGAAAATTCATTTTAAGCCCGACTTTGCCTCGGGCACAGAGAGCGGCTTGGAGAAGCAGGGCGATGCGATCCATTTTCTC
>VFJU01000462.1 GCA_009885905.1 Verrucomicrobiota bacterium | reverse complement strand
TATCCGCAATTGGTGTTGCATTAGGTTCTTTTTCTTGTGCACCACTTGAACAATCTAAGGTAAGTGCTGCAACTGTGCCTCCGCGAATATCCCCAACTGTCGCGTTACGCCGAATCAAGGAGGGTAATAAGCGTTTCACTTCGGATCAGTTACAGCATCCTTACGATTCTAACTGGAAACGTTCTGACTTAACAGCTGGACAATATCCATTTGTAATCATTTTGGGTTGCTCCGATTCTCGCGTACCGCCAGAACTAGTGTTTGATCAAGGGCTTGGTGATGTTTTTGTCGTTCGTGTTGCTGGAAACGTGCTCAACAATGAAAACGTCGGTAGCATCGAATACGCCGTCGCCAATCTTGGAACGCCACTCATCGTGGTTCTCGGTCACGAGCATTGTGGTGCTGTCAAGGCGGCCAAAGAAACCATCGCCGCCAAAGGTAAAGCACCAGGGCAAATTCACTCACTGGTCGAAGCCATTCGACCCGCTGTCGAGGCCACCGTGGGTCAAGACGCAGAGGCGACTTGCCAGGCTAACGTCCGTCACGTCGTTCAAACTTTGAAAGAATCCAAGCCCATCATCTACAAATTGATCGACTCTGGCAAAGTCGCTGTGGTTGGTGCCTATTATGATCTGCCAAGCGGCAAGGTTGAGTTTCTCAAATAATGAGCGAATAGCGCTCCTAGGATCCACTAGAAGCCAGCAAGTGCGTGGGAAACTTGCACACTGTGAGTGATTGCGTCTCTACTAGATTTTACTTAATAAACAATGAAAGACGCCATCGATATTTTACTCGTTGAAGACAACGCTCACGAGGCGGAATTGGCAACTCGTGCCTTTAAAAAACGAACGATGGCAAATTGTGTTGTTCATGTACAAGATGGACAGGAAGCAATAGATTTTTTGTATGGTACAGGTATTTATGAGGGTCGAGATATCAGCAATATTCCCCGAATTATACTGCTGGATCTGAATTTACCTAAGATCAACGGACTTGAAGTACTACTTAAAATTCGTAGCAACGAGAACACTCGGACGGTGCCGGTCGTGGTTTTGACCGCGTCAAGTGAAGAGCGCGATGTGGTAGCATCATACCGTCTAGGAGCAAACAGCTACGTTGTGAAACCACTTGATTTTGAGAAGTTTCTTGAAGTGATGAGTAATTTGATCACTTACTGGCTACTCATCAATCAATTGCCACAACTGAAACCATGAAGATGAACGAGATAGTAGATCTGCGCGTTCTTATGCTGGAAGACTCGGACTTAGATGCCGAACTATTGATTCGAGAGCTTAAGAAGAGGGAGATTTTTTTTGTTTCGCAACGCGTACAGACTCGCAAGGAGTTTATCCAAGGGGTTTTGGAGTTTAATCCAGATATTATTCTAGCAGATTATAAGTTGCCTAATTTTGATGGTATTCATGCTATTTTAATTGCTAAGGAGTACTGTCCAGATGTGCCTGTTATCATTGTCTCGGGTGCTGTCGGTGAGGAAGAAGCAATTGAGATCCTTAAGAGCGGCGCCACGGACTTCGTGCTAAAAGATCGCCTCAGTAGTCGTTTGGTTCCCGCACTCCACCGTGCGATGCGTGAAGTTGCGGAGCGTGACGCGCGGCGTCTGGCGGAGGCTTCGCTTCACTCGCTTAATGCTCAGCTTGAGCTGCGTATTAGCGAGCGCACCAGCGAGTTAGCCTCAAAAAATGCACTGATGGAGGAAGAGCTTGATATGGCGCGAGAACTTCAATTATCGTTTCTTCCTGCTAGTTTTCCCACGCTCCCTAGAGGCGCTTCGCGGGCTTCGAGTGCTGTGAATTTTGCCAGTATGCTTCATCCAAATAGTTCAGTTTGTGGTGACTATTATCATATCAGCTATGTTTCTGATACTTCGGTCGGGGTTTTAATCTGCGACGTGATGGGGCAGGGGGTGCGTGCCGCTATTCTGACTGCAATCTTACGTACCCTTGAAGAGCAGCTTGTCGCGGTGGCAGGAGATCCAGGGGCGATGCTGACATTGATGAATCGCTCGCTATGCAAGATCTTTGGACAATCTAACATTACTCTTTTCACTACCGCTTGTTACGTGGTTTTGGATGTGGCCAGTGGTCGCCTTACTTTTGCCAATGCGGGTCATCCAAGTCCTTTGGTTCTCCGCGAAGCGACGAACGAGTTAGACATACTCAATGAGTTTCACTCGGTGGGTCCTGCCCTTGGTTTGTTTTTTGATATGCAATATACAACCTCCGAGGTGATGGTTAACGCTGGAGATATGGTGCTTATTTTTACAGATGGTTTGTGTAAAGTTGAGAATCCGAAGTCGGAAGTTTTTGGTAATGTCCGCTTGCGTGAAGCAATACTCACTCATGCAGGGTTACCCGTGAGCAAGCTCATCCAAGATGTTTTTTCAAGCGCAGATCAATTCGCGGAAGGGCGACCGTTTTCGGATGATATCTGCATTATCGGGCTTGAGGTCATGCACTTGCTTCTGAG
>VFJU01000045.1 GCA_009885905.1 Verrucomicrobiota bacterium | reverse complement strand
GGAGTGGGTTTTTCCATTTGAGTCCGGGAAACCGTGAGAAATCGGCATCGGTGGTGTGAAGGACCAAGCCGCGTTCGATGGCGAGTGCGGCAAGGTGTGCGTCGGTGGTGAGGTTAGCGGCGGTGTTCAAAGATTTGAGCATGCGGGATAGCGTTTGAAAATGGGTTTGTGGCGGATGAATCAAATGGACCTGTGGCAATGTGAGCCACTCTTCGACGCGGGCGAGGGCGTCACTGACGGGCAGGGGGTTTTCAAAAACTTTGGGATGGGTGGTGATGCGGATGAAGCCGAGAATGACGACCCATGCAAGAGCGATGCCGTCGTGGCCTTGTAGGCAGCGGTTCCACCATGCGAGGGCTTTTTCATGCTGCAGATCCCTTGAGTTATGCGCATAAACCAAGAGATTAACGTCTGGTAGTATCATCTTGGTGGGCCTTTCTGAGATAGTCTTCGACTTCGAGTTCGTCCACAAATTGGTTCAAACGCCCGAGATCCAGTCCTGGCCGGGAGGCACCAAAATCATGTGGCCGGACGCTGATGGGTTGCGTGTTTTCGCCGAGATTATCAACAAGGCCACGTCTAAGCGCCGTATTGACAATTTCTTTCAGGGGCTTGCCCATCTCTCGGGCCTGGTGCTTGAGGATTCCAGCGAGATCGTCATCAATCGTGAGCGTGGTGCGCATCTTGTGATTGTGATGCCTTCCGAATTGATGTCAAGGCATCAAATGATGAGATCGGCTACTTGATTCGCGAGACCCTCAGGCGTTCGGAGGTGAGGATGGCGTAAAATTCTGCGTAATCTTGCTCACGGGTGGAGGATAGCAGTCGGAATGCGTAGCGATGCCAGTGGCGCATCTCCTCGAGAGCGTTGGTCATGCGTAGCGAGATGGTCTCAGCGTCATCGGTGCCTCGACCGGAGAGGCGCTTGTGAAGTTCTTGCTCACTGGGCGGCATGACAAAAAGGTCGACAAGGGCGCGCTGGATGATGGGGTCGCTGCAAGTGCGAATTTTTTCAGCGCCTTGGATATCGATGTCCATGACCACGTCGGTTCCGGCGATGAGGAATGAGACGATTTCCGATTTGAGTGAGCCGTAGAGATTTCCATGGACGAGGGCGTGTTCGAGAAAATCCTCGTGGTCGAGTTTCTGTTGGAAGTCATCACGACTGATGAAGTGATAGTCTTTGCCATTCTCCTCGCCGGGACGTGGTGTGCGGGTGGTGCAGGAAATCGAGTAATGAGCCTCGCCCAAGTCTGCCAAATGGCGGCACAGCGTGGTTTTCCCAGATCCTGAAGGACCCGAGACGACGAGGAGAATCCCAGTGCGTTCAGACATAAGCGGTGATTAAGAGACAAAAGGCGTTTAAGAATCGAGCAGATTGTTAAAATTTACGGATTGCCGTAACGGTTTGTGTGGTTGATGCTAGGAGATTCTTTCATGTTACTTCCAGTATTCCATGATTTGAT
>VFJU01000030.1 GCA_009885905.1 Verrucomicrobiota bacterium | reverse complement strand
GCGCCATTGATGACTTGCGGATGGCCGTGGAAATCAGGCTCCGAGTTGACGAAGCCGTTGAGGGTGACGATTTGTTTCACTCGGTCGAGCGAACCGATTTCGTCGCGGATCACAGCGAGGCGGTTGAGGATGGCCATGCGCGCTCCTTCGCGTGCTTGCTCGATGGAAACCACGCTTGGCACCTTGCCGATGATTTTCTTGTCGCCGTCGATGGGCAAGCCGCCTGATAGAAATAACAGGTTACCTGTGCGCACGCAGTTGACATAGGCGGCGATGGGGGTGGGGACGGCGGGCAGGGTGAGTCCTAGTTCTGTTAGTTTTTCAAGGATTGTCATGAAAGGTGGTGGTGAATGTTTTGGTTAGATGAAGAACGGAATGATTCCGTTAGAGAGACGGGCTGACATCGTCGGTGAGTAGAAGCAGTAATTTATTTCCAGAGCTAGAGAGTGCTGCTTGGTTTCCCTCGCCAGAGATCAGGCCGCGTGTGAGGTAGCGGTGGGGCACGGTGGAGGGGCGCACGGAGGTGACGGTTGCGGTCGCGACCTCGCGCTCGCTCGGGCGGAATGCTAGAGGCAGGCCAGTGGCACTGAAGCTGATTTCCCATGATTTATGGGTTCCGGTGACCGATGGGCAGATCCATGGGTAGCGCTTGACGAAGTCTGGCGTGCCGTGGGCGGGGACGGTGACTTTGAAATAAACCGGCGTGGCCGCGATGAACTCGCTGAACTTCAACTCGGGGTTCGCCTTGTGCTCGAGGAAAAATCGTGCGGCATCTGCCCCGGCGATGTTCATGCCGTTAAACACCCCATGAAAATTCGTCCCTCCACCATTTTTTTGATGCCATTCTTCGTATCGCGTGCTGACTAACATCCCGAGCTCGAGGTGGCAATGCGCGCGCGTCCGGTCGATGCCGCTGCCTGTGTAGCCCATCCGTCCAAGCACGGAGCCGGCCTTGACTGGGTCACCCGGCTTGCAGGTGATTTCTGCTAGATGGGCATAGAGTGAGATGACCGAAGAATTTTCCCATGAGTGTTCGACGACCACGTACTTGCCGTAGTTGCTCCTCCCTGGAAGCAGACTGGTGTAGACCACGCGCCCCTCGGCGATGCTTGAGACGAGATCGACGGGGTTGCCCGCGGGGTCGCGCTTCACGGGGGAGATATCGATGCCTTCGTGAAACTTGATGAGCAGTATTTGGTCATCGATGCGGACGGCGGTGCGAACGAGACCGTATGATCCCGCTTCCCATGGCTTGCTAGTTTTGCCCTCGAAGATCCGGTCCACGTACATGTAAAACCGCTCCGGCTGCCCGGTAAAAAGGTGGTGGTTTTCCGTGGGCAGACGCAAATCAAGCGGTGCAGAACTCAACCAAGTGACCAAGGAAAAAAGGACGACGAGGGTGGGGATCATGCGGTCGGCGGTGCTCACTTCTTTTTATTTTCCGCACCGATGCGTGGCAACTCTTTGTCGAGGATCGCCACGTCCGCCTCGCTGGCGCCTTTCCAAATTACGATGACTCCGTCCGTCACCGGCTTGTCGATCATCACGGCGTCCACCCCGCGCCCATTGACTTGCGAGATCATCCAGCGCCCAAGATTCGCCGAGGTGATGGCCGCGAGGCGGTTGGCGGCGTTTGGCTTGAGTTTAAAAATCAGCCCGAGGCCTTCTCCGTTATCGGCTGGAAAGGGTGAGAAGGAAACCATGTCCAGCAGGGTGATCTCTGGCGATCTGCGGAAATAACGGGTCTGCCCGTTGGTCATTTGCGGGAAAATCATCTTCGGATTGTCGGTGCCCTCGGTCTCGAGGTGGAAGGTCACGGACGCCTTGTCGCCCTTTTTGCCGCCCGCAGAAAGCTCCGGGGTCATGGCGAGGACGGTGAGCGCAGTGAGGATTCCGCAGAGCAATTTCATGGGCGCAGTGAAGCAGAACCGATCGAACGCGGAAGAAAAATCGGGTGAGACCTTGCAAGATTTCATCGCAGGTTTCATGGTCGCTGCCGGTCTGCGTCCAATCGCGGACCAATTTGCAAACATGTTTATCGATCACATCCGGATTTTCGGAAAGGCTGGCGACGGCGGAAATGGCGTCGTCTCATGGCGCAGGGAGAAATTTGTACCTCGCGGCGGACCCGATGGCGGCGACGGCGGGGCTGGCGGTGATATCATCCTCGTGGTGGACGCCTCCACCGATAATCTGCGCGCCTATCACTACGATCCCAAGCTCATCGCGGAGGACGGTAAAAATGGTGCAGGTGGCCGGAAAACCGGGAAAAGTGGCAAACGCGTCGTCGGGAAGGTGCCCCCAGGCACCGTGGTCTACCGCAGCAACGCGGTGACCGTCCAAGAGGCCGTGGAGTTCGAGCGCAGCACTGAGGGGATCGACCTCGAACCCATCGCGGACCTGACCGAAATCGGTCAAGAATTCGTCCTCTGCAAGGGCGGCGAACCGGGCGATGGCAACTGGAATTTCAAAACGGCGACGAACCGTACCCCGGTCGAGCACACGCTGGGAACGCCCGGCGAGCAGTCGGTGTTCTATCTCGAATTGCGCCGCATCGCGGATGCCGGACTGGTCGGATTTCCCAACGCTGGGAAATCGACGCTGCTTGGGCAACTTTCCCATGCCAAACCCAAGGTCGCTTCCTATCCATTCACCACGTTGCAGCCGGTGGTGGGCGTGGTCGAGTTCCCCAGCTACCGCCGCTGCACCATCGCGGACATCCCCGGCTTGATCGAAGGCGCTCACGAGAACCGTGGCCTCGGCCACGAATTCCTCCGCCACATCACTCGCTGCCGGGTGCTGCTTTTCGTCATCGATATGGCCGGCAGCGAGGGTCGCGACCCGATCAGTGATCTAGAAATCCTCCGCCGCGAGATCAAAGAATACGACGATGAACTCGCCCGCTTCCCATGGAAAATTATCGCTAACAAAATGGATCTCGAAGGTGCTGCGGAAAATCTAGCAGTCTTCCGCAATCGTTTTCCGAAGATTGATATCATCCCGATTTCTGCCGACAACGGTCTCGGTCTCGATGACTTGAGGCAAGTCCTCGATAACGAAATCGGTCACCGCACGGACAAGTAGTTTTCCATTATCATGGAGTCGCCCAAGCAGATTGTGTTCGTCTACGGCACGCTTCGTCGTGGTGGCTCTAACCACTTTCATTTGGTGGGTGCCGAGTTCGTCGCGGCGGGCACGGTCACGGGTCGGCTCTATCGCATCGATTGGTACCCGGGCTTGGTCCTCGACACCGCGGGCAGCGAAATCCGCGGCGAGGTTTACGCGGTGGACTCGGAGCAACTCTCCGCTCTTGATGCTTTTGAAGGGCTCTCCGCAGGCGAAATAGAGGGCAGCGAGTACCGCCGCATTCAGACATCCGTGATGCTGCAGGATAGCCAGACGATCACCGCTTGGGTCTGGGAATGGCTTGGCAACGTGGATGAATCTCTACGCATCGCGGACGGAGACTGGCTGCGCGAAGATTGAAAT
>VFJU01000071.1 GCA_009885905.1 Verrucomicrobiota bacterium | reverse complement strand
TGTTAGAGGCGGCCTCTGCGAGGATGCGGTGCATTTTCATGAAGACGCACGGTTCCCTAAAGCGAGCCAACTGGCAAACTTTGATGCCGATTCATTCGAAATGAAACCGCTGAGAAATGAAACGCGTCGGCGAAATCAGAAGCATTGCCAAATTTATTCGAGTCTCCGCTACCAGGCAAACCACGACGATCTATGCAACCCATTCACACAACAAAATGCCCCCTAAACAAACCCACCACCTCCTCAAATACCAGTGACCTCCGTCGTTGCGTTTACAAATGGTTGATGCGGCCGCATCAACCATTTGTAAATCTGGTGGGGATGCTTGCTGGTGGGTTGGTTGGTGAGGAGCGGTTGGCGGGGTTGGCAGCTTCTCAGCGGATCGCCAGATCATTGACCCTCACCGCCTGTGGCACTCCACCTGGAGACCACATTCGTACACTCGGGTGGACGAGTGGACTTCATTTTGGAGGCCACTCGTCGTACCGTGAGTTTCGTAGTTTTTCTGACAAGCTCAAGCAACGCGGCGGCGGCGGAGCAGGCAGAGCGCGCTCACCGCACCGAGCAATGCTACGGTCGGTTCTGGCACGACGAGGAGCACTACGTCGTTACCGCCGGTGAAGCTCTTGGTGGGGGCTTCGTAGTTACCGAAGTAGCTGATCTTGAACTGTTGGCTACCGAAGGTGTAGGTCGATCCATCCGTTGCGGCATTGCTGAAGACGCCGGCGATCGCGTCGGCGCTGTCGTTGGCGATGATGAAGAACATGTCGCCGTTGGTTGGCACATACGTACCCATCGACACAGATAGAAGACCTGCGAGGCTGACCGATCCCGTGACGTTCAATTGATCGTAGTTGGTACCGGCGGTCGTTCCACCAAGCTCCATGTTAAATGATGAACCCGCTTCGAAGCTCACATTTCCGATGTTGTTGATAATGCCTGTGCTGTTACCTGGAGCAAGTACGCCTTGAATGGTGGTAGTACCCTTGATGGTACCGACACCTCCGAGGGTTTGATTTGCTGCGATGGTTAGCCCATTCGCCAAAGCGAGAGCATCGAGCACCGCACCAGAGGAACCAGCATCACCGACGGTGATTTTCGCGCTTGCGATTTTACCGCTGCCACTGAGAGCCAAGGTACCCTCTTTGATGATGGTTTCACCTGCATAAGTGTTAGCGGCAGATAAAGTCTGCGTGCTAGCACCCGACTTGATGAGTCCACCAGCTCCAGCGATGATTCCCGAAAAGCTCGAGGAACCAGAGCTTGCGCCGAGTGTCACCGATCCCGCGGCCAAATTCACCGTTCCTGCACCGCCCATTGAACCAAGCACTTCCGAGCCTGCCATATTGACGGTCGCCGAAGCCGCGACGGTGAGCACAGGACTCACACCGATGAGGCGCGAGGCGGATCCAAGGCTAAGTGTTCCGCTGTTTACGTTTAGTGCAAGCGAGCTGGACGTTCCGTTCAGGGTTGTTGTCCCGGTGGTTACCGTCGTTGTGCCAGCGCCGAGGTTCGAGTTCACCGTGC
>VFJU01000213.1 GCA_009885905.1 Verrucomicrobiota bacterium | reverse complement strand
TGGGAATGTGAAGGATTACTCACCGCTGACGCGGCACGCATCTTGCGTGAACGGCATATGGTGGACACTTCGCAGCCAGGACTGGCACAGATCGTCATGGGATCGCTCGGTGCAATTCTAATAGGAACCGGATTGATCGCCGTGATCGGATACAACTGGGATGACTTCTCGCGCCCGGTGCGGTTGTTGTTTGCATTTTTACCACTTCTTCTGGCGCAGTTTTTCAGTTTTCGTGTGCTGCAACGTGGCGATGCTTTTGCGGCTTGGGTGCGCGAAACAGCGGCATTACTACAGACATTCGCGACCGGCGCGTGCATCGCTCTGGTCTCTCAGATCTACAACCTCGGCGGCGAGTGGCCGGACTTTCTGTTCTGGTGGTTCCTGCTGAGCTTGCCGCTTACTTGGGTGCTGCGCTCGCATTCGGTGGGGATTTTCTATCTCATCACCACAGCGATCTGGAGCGTGAATCAAATCGATCCCGGTCGGCCTTGGCAGGATAGCCCGCTGATTTATCCGTTGCTGCTGCTAGGTCTGCTACCCTACTGGCCGGGATGGGCGCGCAAGGAACCGATCTCGATTTCGTTTCGCTGGATCATGACGCTAAGCGCCATCGTGGGCATGGCAAGCGCAGCGGTCTTTGTGACCGAAAAGTCCGGTGATTATTTCCACTATCATTTCAATACTTTCCTCTGGCTATGGACGCTTACCGCGGCAACCTTCGCCCTTTTTCCAATCAATCAAGCCAACCTACATGAATCTATCAGTCGCAAGCCACAGGTCGTGCTCGGCTCCCTCTGGTTGCTTGGTTACGGCGTGGCGCTCACCTATCACGAGGTGGGCAATGACAGCCTCAAGGGTGTCTCACTTGCACTGGAACTTCCATGGTGCTGGGGATTGCTGGCCGTGCTCGCGGGGTTTGCGCTGCATGCCGGTGCTCGTCGCCGCTGGGCCGTTTTAGCCATCGCGTCGGTGGCGTTGTTACCGCTGATCTCGGTGCCATTCATTCAAGGCAAAGGCGAATCCGGCAGCTCGCTGTTGTCGTGGCTGGCCACGCTGCACCTCTCCGTCATCGGCATCACGCTCATCGTGCTCGATTTCATCGGTAAACGTGGCGCTTCCCGGCTCGGAGCTTTGCTGCTTTGCGTGCTGATCATTGCCCGCATGGCGGACAGCCATTTTTCGCTACTCGCCAAAGGCGTGGCGTTCATTGCCGTCGGCGTCGCCTTCCTGGCCTTCAACTTCTTCATGAGTCGCCATCATCGCCAGCAACAAGATTTCTAAAAATGAAAACCCTCTCCTTCGTCATTTTCGGCCTTGCCGCTCTCGCACAATGGCTGGTTCCGCTCACCGGCATTATGCAACACGAGCAAACGCTGGCGAAAGGCACTCTCTTCAAACTCAAATGCAGCGCCCCTGATCCCTACGATCCGTTGCGCGGCCGGTTTCTCGCCGTGAGACCCGAACAGCGCGAGGTCACCGTGCCTGCGGGCCTGAAACTGCAAAACGGCATGCATTTCTACGCCACGCTCACCACCGCCACCGATGGCCTGGCGAGCATCACCAGTCTCTCCCTCACGCCCCCAACGAGCGGTGATTTCATCCGTTTAAAATCAGGTTATGTGAATAGCGAAAAGACACAGATCCAGTGGCCCTTCGACCGCTTTTACATCAACGAAAAACTCGCCCCTGAAGCCGACAAATGGTTCGCTGAAAATATCCTTAGCGCCAAAGGTATCCTCGCCGAGGTGCGCGTGCTAAACGGTCGCGCCGTGCTCGCCGATCTCAGCTTCGACGGTAAACCCCTCCGCGAGATTCTCAAGTCACGGAAGGAGTGAGCAAGGCTGGATCACTGAAAAAGCATGTAGATCTTTTTTTATAAACTGCCGTAATTCATAAAGAACAATATGATTAGATTTCATCAAATGTTCGCGACCTCCCACAAAGAGCAGTGCCCGCCCATATCTCCATGGACGAATGTCTGCGACCCGAGTGGACTTGGCTCGCAGCATTTAACGCGACGCTCGGCGCTGAAGCTCGCAAGTGGGCTGGTGGCTGCAGGATGGTCACCGTTTGGATCTCGATCGGCTGCGGCTGCGGCTGATGAAGCGACGGTATTCGATTGCGTTGTCATTGGTGCCGGAGTTGCCGGACTGGCTGCGGCGCGCAAGTTGCACGCGGCGAACCAGCGTGTCGTGGTGCTTGAAGCGCGCGACCGGATCGGCGGTCGGGTGTGGACTGACATGTCATCGCCGGATGGTCCGATAGAACTCGGCGCGCAGTGGATTCACGGGATTCATGGCAACCCGCTGGCTAAACTTTGCGCCCAAATTGGGATCCAGACTTTCACCACCAACTACAACTCGCGCATCGTCATCGGCGCCGACGGTCGACGTTGGACCGAGCGCGAAGCCGATGAAAGGGAGAAGCAATTCAAGAGTATACGCCGCGAAGTTCACAAGTTGCGGAAGCAACTGCGTGCGAACAAAGTACCGGACCAACCGTTGGGCCGTGTGTGGAGTGACGTGCTCGCAAGCAGAACGCTCAATGCTGCCGACAGTGAGCGATTGGCCTTTGAGGCAAATATCGAGATCGAGCACGAATACGGCGCGGACCTCAGCCAACTTTCCCTCTACGAATATGATCAGGACGTATCGGAACAAGGCGGGGATATGGTCTTACCCAGCGGCTACGCACAGATTCCGGCATGGCTTGCGCGAGGGCTAGACATCCAGCTCCGTGAAGTGGTCCAAAGCGTGACCGTGAATGCGAATGGCGTGGAGGTGCGCACGGAGCGCGGCGTGTTTCGAGGCAAGTGCGCGCTCGTCACACTGCCGCTCGGCGTCTTGCAGGCGGGCGCGGTAAAGTTTGATCCCCCGCTGCCAGAAAAAAAACTCGCTGCCATTAGGCGCCTTGGCAGCGGGCGGCTCGACAAGGTCTGCCTGCGCTTTCCTCGGACTTTCTGGCCAGAGACGCACCTGCTAAACTTCGCCGGTTCGAGCACGGGAGAATTTGCCGAGTGGATCAACGCTGCAGCGTTTTTGCAAGCCCCCGTGCTCTGTGGCTACAATACCGGAACCGCTGCGGCACGTTTCGAAACGAAGCCCGCAGCGGAAGTGACGGCAGCAGCGGTGTCCACATTGCGCACGATGTTCGGGCGGGATGTCCCGGAACCTCAGAGCGCCATCGTCACACAATGGGGACGGGATCCATATGCGCTCGGTGCATATAGCCATCTGCCACCCGGCGCTTCCGCCCAAGATTTTTCCCTGCTGGCTGAACCGGTGGGTAGGCAGCTTTTTTTCGCAGGTGAAGCGACTTCACTCAAACAAAACGCGACTGTCCACGGTGCCCTGCTTTCCGGTGAACGCGAAGCGAACCAGATTTTGCAACGATGAGTCCAAGATTTAAAACACCAAGTCCCGTCTGAAATCTATTTAAAAGCGGACCGACATTATAAAGAAATCGTCTTGCACTGCTTGTTAGCTTTGCTACAACTCGGTCGCAAAACAAAAGATAACAAAACACGCACGCATATGGCTAAGAAACGATGGATTGTGGGTTGGAAGAATTCGACGGAGAAACCGATTTTCTATCACTGTGTCTCGCGGGTGGTGGATCGGCGCT
>VFJU01000436.1 GCA_009885905.1 Verrucomicrobiota bacterium | reverse complement strand
TCTGCGGACTCTTCCGGATCGATCGTTCGATCCATGCAAAAGGTGGTGACTTAATAGCCGCTTATTTAGACGCTGGTGACAACGGCACTTTAGCCGCCAATCTAAGGGCGAGTGAATGGCGAGAAGGATCATTCAGCGCTGTCGCGGGCTTCGAACTCGGGCGACAGAAATCTGTTTCGGGGCTGTTAGTACTAGGCGATGCCGAGAGCATGATACCACCCTTTACCGGCAACGGGATGTCGATGGCATTTCAAGCCGCAGAATGTGCAATCGATCCGCTACATGCCTGGTCGCAGGGTCGCCAATCATGGCAATGTACGACGAAAAGCGTGAAAACAGCACTGATCCGCAAATTCAGGACAAGGCTAGCCGTGGCTGGTTCTCTGCACCCAATCTTGTTAGAAAAAAGCGGCAGATCCTTGTTGCAATGCTTGGCGTCTGCACGTCTTTTACCCTTTCAACCGATGCTGGCCTTGACCCGCTAGAAATTCCACACCACTCATGTATCTTCGCGCTCTTGCCACCGCTGTACCACCCCGCTCGTTCAGCCAGCAGGATTGTTGGGAAGCCATGAAGACTGATGATTTTCTCACTCGGTTGCGTCCACGCTCCGTCGCCTTGATTGAGAAGGTTCTCTGCAACGAATCATCGGGAATCGAAAGGAGAAACCTTTCGTTAGAATCGATTGAAAGTTCATTCAACTCCGATGCGGAGGAGCTTAATCGTCGCTTCGAGCAAGAAGCCGCTGCACTGGCTACCATGGCCCTGCAGCTTTCGTTGAAAAAGTCAGGTCATATCGCGGCCGACTTGGACGCGCTTTTCATTAGCACGTGCACCGGCTACCTGTGTCCGGGTGTTACGAGTCACGTCGCTGAGCAAGCTGGCTTGCGCCACGATGTTTATCTAGCAGATCTTGTAGGTCTAGGTTGTGGCGCTGCGATTCCTACGTTACGTGCTGCCCAAGGATTTCTAGCAGCAAATCCAAATGCTGTGGTCGCGACCATCTCCGTTGAAATCTGTTCCGCAGCATTTTTCGCGAATGACGATCCAGGCGTTTTGATCAGTCTTTGTTTGTTCGGCGATGGTGCTGCCGCAGCGATATGGAAAGCCGATGGCATGGCTAACGATTGGCAGGCTGGAGCATTTACCACCACCCATCGCCCACAAGATCGTGAGAAAATTCGCTTCGTTAATTCGGCGGGAAAATTAAAGAACCAATTGCACCGCGCCGTCCCCAATCTAGCCGCACAAGCCGTTGCAGAACTCTTTGCCCAGCGCAAAGGACATGCTGATCAGGTGTTAGCCCACTCGGGTGGGCGCGACGTCATCGAGGCTTTGGAAGGTGTACTGCCGTACCATCTCAACGAGACCCGCGAAGTTTTACGAGATCATGGCAACATGAGTAGCCCATCCGTTTTGTTTGCTCTTGAAAAACGTTTGACGGGAAATCACCCCAACGACAAACGCCTGTGGCTCACCGCCTTCGGTGCTGGATTTGCTGCTCACGCCTGCGAACTTTGGCGCTGAATCATTTTTTCCGAATATGCCAAATTTCAACGATCTGATTGCGCTCGGGAATGCGACTGCTGAAGCGATTCGTCTGACTGAGGTAAACCGCTTGAGTGAATTGTTCGGGTCGCTTGATCGATGAAATATACTCAGCGGCCGCTGTGGCTCGGTCGGATGAAAGAGTGCGGTTGCTGTCAACATTACCTGTCTTCGATGCGTAGCCGATCACCAAGATGAGATCACCGTTAGGGACGTCCACCACCAACTTATTCAATTCTTCGTTCTCGGCAGTGGTAAGTGCACTTGAACCCGTCGCAAAGTTCAACGTCTTCATCACGTTAACACCCAGATTCACCGCGAGCGTGCTGTATGCCGTTACAATTTCTGCATCCGACTTTCCTTCCAGCGTCCTCAAGCTACGGAACAATTCGACTGCAGCAGGAAGAAGTTCATTTTCAGAACTAGCAAAAAGCCGTGCTTTGGTGAGGTCTGCCTCCAAATCTTTCACTCGCGATTCAAAAAACTCTTTGGCACGCAGTGTCTCCTCCAAGCGGCGCTTTAAATCATCCAGCTCATCAGGTGAAACACCAGCACTCATTCCAAGCATTTTATTCTTTGCTTCTTCAAGCTCGACAGCGAGCGCATCGCGTTGAGCCTTAACATCCGTTAGGTCACGACGAATCATCTCGAAATCTGATCCCTTGACTAGCGCGCGCTGAAGATCGCTCTGAATCCGCGCATTTTCAGCTGAAAGGGCAACCCTTACTTTCTCGGAACGCAAAATCTCCGCATTTCTTGCTGACAGCTCGCTATCTTTTTCGGTTAGTAATTTCTGGTAGCTTCCGGCCAGAACAACAAGTGTGTCGGCATCTTTTTTCATACGGTCGGCAACGTCTTCCAACGGTTCGGACCCACCTTCAATGGGACGCAACCCCATCGCGATACGTTGGTTGTTATATTCACCACGGAGTGCATTCGCCTCGGCTTTTAATGCTGTTATATCTGCCGAATCTCCAGAAGACCCAAAAGAACCATTCTTGATACCCATTACGATTAACACGCCAAGCAAAGCAATGATCACAAAAGCGAGGGCTACCGCCGGCGGCAAGGTCGGCCTTGTCGGAGGGACTGGAACAACAGAATCCGCCGTTCCTTCATTAGTGTTTGCGTAATCCTCAATAGGCAATTTCTCATCCGGCATGGCGAAAGGTTGCCCAGTTACCGATGAAAGTGTCAACACGACGATTTATCGTGAATCGGTAAGCAATTGGAAAAAATCAATCGGGCGTTCGAAAAGATAGGTCGGTTTTGACGCCGCCAACGATTCTAGAGAATTGAATCCCCATGTCACCGCTGCAACGGGTATCCCAGCTTTTTGCGACGCTTTCACGTCGCGTAACTCATCACCTACATATAAAAGCTCCTGACTTTTTAACGAAAAGGTCTTACAAATGGCTTTCAAATGTTTGGCTTTACCCGACAGCTTCGAGGTCGATGAAATGAAATCGAAATGCTCGCGCAACCCATGGGCACGGAGAAATAAATCAACATTTTCGGTTGAGTTTGATGTTAGAATACCGAAGCTACGAACATGCCGACGAAGCTCAACCAACACATCGGCCATGCCATCGATCAGCGGGAGTTTGCCTATATTAGCACGCATCATCGCCCGTCCTCGGACGATGAGTGATGGGACACGGAGCTTGGAAATATTGAGATGATTGAGCAAATCTTTAAGCGACAGGTGCCTGAGTTTTTCTAACTCATCAGCCTCGACTTGGCGGATCCCATAGTCAGGCGCTATTTGATTAAAAATGAGACGAGTTTCACCAAG
>VFJU01000418.1 GCA_009885905.1 Verrucomicrobiota bacterium | reverse complement strand
TCGAGGCACTTTCAATGACATCTGGATAGAGCGTACCCTGTGCCAGCATCTCGGCATCTCCCACGGAATCCCAAAAAACATCAATGAAAAGATTGCCGATGATCACTCGCTTTTTTTCAGGATCATCCACACCATCAAGTGCTGTTAGAAATCGATCCGCGCAATCAACTGTTTCGATCGGCATACCCAAGCGCTCGAAGTTCTTACGGACTTCGATGCCCTCGTCTTTACGCATGAGTCCGTGATCAACAAAGATCGCCCTAACATTTGCGCCTGCTTCCCTGAGCAAAACGGCAAGCACCGTGCTATCTACACCGCCGGAAACTCCGCAAACCACTTGTTTATTTCCGACAATGCTGCGGATGCTCTCGATAATCTCACGCTTGAAGTCGTCGATGTGGAAAGGCAGCAGATCACCCGAGTGATCGAGGAAATTCTTCAAAATCTGCAGTCCCTCATGGCTATGCGTGACTTCGGGATGGAACTGAATTCCAAAAAAGCAATCGTTCCATTGAAGCGAGACCGGGGTGCCATGCTGATTAGATGCGATCACTCTTGCGCCTTCAGGAATGACTTTCACCGTGTCTGAGTGACTCATCCAAACTTGCGAAGAAGCTGACACACCTTCGTAAAGCCCATTAAATACCAACGGAAATAAATTAGCAGGACCGTATTCACGACGATCACTCGATTCCACCGTGCCGCCAAACTTGATGTTGAGCAACTGCATGCCGTAACAGACTCCAAGAACCGGGACATTGAATGATTTGAGAGCTTCAAAATCTAGGTCCGGAGCATCCGGCTCGCTAGTGCTTCGCGGCCCACCTGATAGAATAATTGCCCCAGGCTTGCCGATGTTCGGAAAATCTTCAATCGCGTAAAGCTTGGCAAAAAAACCTAGCTCCCTAATACGGCGTACGATGAGTTGGGTGTACTGGGAGCCGAAATCAAGAACGGCAACATGATTGGAATCGTGCATTATTGGGTGAAGCTGAAAGTGAAAAAAAGAAATTTAAAATCAACTCAGTGGTTGATAATTGGTAGGCTCCTCGGTCATGACGACGTCATGAACGTGACTCTCGCGCAGCCCACCGGCAGTGATGCGAACAAAATTGGCACGTTTACGAAGATCTGCTAGATTGGAAGCTCCAACGTATCCCATACCGGATTTCAGGCCGCCCATGAGTTGGAAAATGACATCCGATAATGGACCCTTGTAAGGCACACGACCTTCGACGCCTTCCGCAACGAGTTTTCCGGAGCTGTTCTGGCCGTAGCGATCGCCAGCACCTTTTTGCATCGCTCCAATGGAGCCCATGCCACGGTAAGTTTTGAATCGTCGACCTTGCGACTGCACCGTTTGCCCGGGACTTTCGCGAGTCCCAGCCAAAAGCGAGCCAAGCATCACGAGGTCGGCACCCGCGGCGAGTGCTTTGACGATGTCTCCAGAGTAACGAATGCCACCATCGGCGATGACCTTCACACCGTGCTCACGGCAGACACCCGCAACATTTTGAATGGCAGTAAACTGGGGCATCCCCACACCGGAAATGACGCGGGTCGTACAAATCGACCCTGGACCAACACCGACTTTCACCGCGCTGGCTCCCGCGCTAACGAGATCGCGCGCACCTTGCTCGGTGACGACGTTGCCCGCCACCACTGGCACATTCGAGAGAGCACGCAATTGACTGATCACCTCCATCACGTGCCGAGTGTGACCGGTAGCGGCGTCAATGAAAAGTGCATCAGCTCCCGCTTCGATCAACACTCGACCACGATCGATGCAATCCGGTCCAACACCCACCGCAGCGCCGCAGCGGAGTTGTCCGTTACCGTCCTTCGCCGCATTGATGAAAGTGATGCGTTTCTCAATGTCTGAACCCGTGATGAGGCCGACAAGACATCCATCCGAATCAACGAGCGGCAGTTTTTCAATACGATTCTGATAGAGGATTCTGCGCGCTTCTTCTAGGCTCGTGTTTGCCGGCGCGGTGATCAACTTCTCCCTAGGCGTCATTACATCCGCTACGGTGGCATCTGTACGATCTAGGTAGCGAACGTCGCGTCCCGTGACCATGC
>VFJU01000471.1 GCA_009885905.1 Verrucomicrobiota bacterium | reverse complement strand
CATATTAGCTCTATTGAAACTCGCCCACTCCTCAGGAGAGATGGCGAATAAATTCAGCTCACTTGCCCGCGACAAATATCTTGGTTTTCTCGTGATAGAAAATCTGCAAGTGCTCACTGCATACGGAGTACTAACGCTCTCGGCTGCTATTGTGATCCATCCATTTGTCACTTGGTGGACCGCCTCATCAAAATTCACCAATTTCCCCGTAGTCATGATCCGCAGTGTCACTCTAACCGCGGTACTTCATGGATTCTTCACGTTGCGTCTGGCTGAAACTCGCCCCTATTTCCTCAACCCAGAGGAGTTCGGAAAATGGTATTTCAGAATTTTCGATTTTATTCCTGAGAGTGTGAAGCCTGGATCAATGATGGTTATTTTCACCGTGCTACCCACAGCAGTGCTTGCATTCTCTATCCTCTGGCAGATTCGTCGTCATGGTCGTACGGGATGGATTGTCGCAGCACTCGTCATGGGATGCATCACTCTAACTGCTGGAATCAACTATTTACCAAAAAATATTTCGATAGCATCCACCACAAACAACAAGCCGATGAATGTCATCATTATCGGTTCCGATTCCCTACGCGGAGACAGCCTAGGATGCAATGGCTATAAGCCTAAACGCACCGACGGAATTGCTAGTGCTGGTGTTTCACCGACAATTGATTCCCTTGCAAGTCGATCCAGTAATTTCACACGGTGCTACACAAGCATCGCCTCCACAATTGAATCCGGCGTACAGTTAATGGCTTCTCAGTATCCGCAAAGCCACGGTATTCGCCAAATGTATCCTAACAAAGAAACTGTCGAAGCCACCAAAAAGCGCATCGTCACTCTACCCGCTCTGCTTCGAGCACGAGGCTACGACACATCCGCAATCGGCGACTGGTGTGCTGGTTATTACGAAGTCATTCCCCTCGGAATGGAAAATCTATCTGTTTCAAGTTTTGACAATTTTAAAATATACATGAGCCAAGCCGTGGTGATGGCTCATTTCGTCATCCCGCTGTATTTCGACAATGCGCTTGGCTATAAAATATTTCCGCAGATCGGCGCCTTCGCTCAGTTTGTCACCCCTGAAGTGGTAACGACTCGAGTTGAAAAACGCATCGAAAAAATGGCCACTGAACAAAAACCGTTTTTCTGGCATGTTTTCTACTCGTGCAATCACCTCCCTTATGGCAATGCTGAACCTTACTGCAGTATGTTTGCTGACCCCACTTATCAAGGGCCTAACATAAATAAGGTCGACTTCGACATTGATTCATTTATCGGCGGCACCAACCTCGAGTCGAAGTGGAAAGCGCTTCCGCCGAAGGAGATGCAACAAATTCGCGCCCTCTATGATGGAAGCACCCGCCAGTTTGATGATTGCGTTGCGAAAATTCTTACATCACTCAAAATAAACGGACTCGAAAATAATACCATTGTCATCATTACTGCAGATCATGGCGACGACCACTACGAACCGGGAGTCACTCTAGGACATGGACTCACCTTCAACGGTGGGCTCCAAGCGAACCACATTCCTATGATCGTTCATGTACCTGGCGCCAAACCCCAAGTCATTCCTGAGACCGTCCGCCTGATCGACGTGATACCTACACTTGCTGATCTGCTAGATCAAGAGAAGTCACCGACGTGGCAGGGCCAAAGTTTTGCGAGTTGGATTCGCCAAACCGAGTCACCTGTATTCCGTCCGTTTTATGGTGAAACAGGATTTCCATTTATACAATTTAAAGTCGAAGGCGTCGAGCGTCCCAGTCTCCCGCCTATGGATGAAGCGACCGACATCGATCCAAACTTCAACTATCAGTTTGTTCTAAAGGATCAATATCTCGCTCGGGTGATCGAAGCAAAACAACGCTGCCTTCGAACGCGTCATTGGAAAATTGTTTGTACCCCTACCGCGAGTGGAAGTCGTCATTTTGGATTATTTCAAATCTCAAATGACCCAGATGGCGAAAAAAACCTCGCTACCAAACGCCCTGAGGTGCTCGCAAGCATGCAAATTGCACTCGAACTCTGGATGGATCAAAAAGCCGAAACCTCTATTGCCGATATGTTTCCGCAAGGTGAACCGGAGTAATCGAATTGGATTTCTATCATTCAATTTCATACCCCCGCTATTCTTGCCCACAACTCTAGGCTCCCATAACCACCTAACTGCATGACCCACCTTGAAGCAATCTCCCGCGAGACCGGCATCTCAATTTCCTCTGTCACCACAACTGCCAAGCTACTCGCCGAGGGCGGCTCCGTTCCATTTCTTTCCCGTTACCGCAAAGAACAGACGGGGTCACTCGATGAAGTCCAAATCACCACCATTCGCGATCGATTACTACAACTTGCCGAGCTGGATACTCGCCGTAGCGCGATTTTAAAATCACTAGATGAGCGATCTCTACTAACGCCCGAGCTCAGAAAAAGACTAGAAGCAGCGCTCACTCTTGCCACCGTCGAGGATATTTTCGCACCATACCGACCCAAGCGCCAAACTCGAGCGACCAAGGCTATTGAGCGCGGATTGACTGCGCTCGCAGATTTCATTTTTGAAAACCAATCAACAGATCCCGAAGAGGAAGCTGCTAAATTTATCAATTTGGAAATGGAAGTTACCACCACGATCCAAGCTCTGGCAGGTGCTCGCGATATTCTAGCAGAAAGGATCGCCGACGACGCGCTTCTGCGGGGGCGCGTTCGGAAGATTTACGAAGAAGAGGCAAGCGTCTCATCGAAAATTATGTACGGCAAAGAAAACGAGGCCGATGCACAAAAGTTTCGCGATTACTTCGAATGGAGCGAGCCGTTCAAATCAATGCCCTCACACCGAACACTAGCGATTCGGCGGGGTGAAAAAGAGGGGTTTCTGCTGATGCGAGTCGAGGTACCTATCGAGCGTGTCACACACTCCGCTTTACCAGATTGGGTCAATTCAACTGGACCAAGTGGCAAACACGTTGCGGATGCCGTCGCAGATGGTTGCAAACGTTTGCTAATGCCTTCGATGGAAACAGAGGCCCGCTTGATCGCAAAAAAGCGTGCAGACGAAACAGCGATCACTGTCTTTGCCGATAATTTCCGAGAACTTCTTCTCGCGTCGCCCCTTGGTGAAAAACGTTTGTTAGCGATTGACCCAGGGTTCCGCACTGGATGCAAAACCGTCGTTCTTGACCGCTCAGGAAAGCTTCTTCACCACACAGTTCTGCATGCCACCGCTGGTTCACAAAACCAAGCCTATGAAGCTGCGGTGGAAGTGATGAGCTTGATTAAGAAGCACGACATCGAAGCAATCGCCATCGGTAATGGCACCGCCAGTCGTGAAACGGATGCATTCATTAAAAAATTAAAACTTCCGTCATCCATTCCAGTCGTGATGGTGAACGAAAGCGGCGCATCGATCTATTCCGCTTCAGATGTTGCACGCGAAGAGTTTCCTAATGAAGACGTCACCGTCCGTGGAGCTGTTAGTATCGGGCGTCGCCTGATGGATCCTCTTGCCGAGCTTGTTAAAATTGATGCCAAAGCCATTGGAGTTGGTCAATACCAGCACGATGTGGATCAACGAGCGCTCAAAGCCAGCCTCGACGATACGGTTGTTAGTTGTGTGAATGCAGTAGGAGTCGAAATCAATACGGCATCTAAGCAACTGCTTTCTTATGTCTCCGGCCTAAACGCTTCACTCGCCGAAAACATCGTGGCATGGCGCAATGAAAACGGCGCATTCACCTCTCGAGAACAACTTAAAAAAGTGCCTCGTCTTGGCGAAAAAGCGTTCGAACAAGCTGCTGGTTTCCTTCGCGTTCGCGGCGGTGATCATCCGTTGGATTCATCCGCCGTCCATCCAGAACGCTATCAGCTCGTTGAAAAAATGGCAGCGGATGTTGGATGTAAAGTGAATGATTTGTTAGGCAATGAAGTCGCTCGCAAGAAGATTGATTTACAAAAGTATGTCGATGATCGGGTCGGACTTCCCACGCTCAAAGATATCATCGCCGAACTCGCAAAACCCGGTCGCGATCCACGCAAACAGTTCGAATTATTTTCCTTCGTCGAAGGAGTGGAGAAACCGGCTGATTTACAAATTGGAATGAAGTTGCCCGGTATTGTCACCAACGTGACGGCATTCGGAGCCTTCGTTGACGTCGGAGTTCACCAAGACGGTCTCGTGCACGTAAGCCAATTGGCAGATCATTTTATCCGCGACGCTTCGGAGGTGGTCAAGGTAGGACAAAAAGTACAGGTCACCGTGGTGGAGGTCGATCTCAAGAGAAACCGCATCGCTCTCTCGATGAAAAGCAAGGTGGACTTAGAAAACCGCCGTTCAGACTCGGGTGACCGAGACCAGCGACAAAGCAACCAACGTCCTCCACAAAGTCAATCAGGCAACCGAAACCCGATCGCCGCCCAGAGCAATGATTGGTTTTCGCAAGCTCTCCAAAACGCCAAAAAGAAATAGTTAGAGAATCACGATTGAGCGGTTCAATTAGACCACCTACCGCGAGTCACAGGCAATATACCATGCCCGACTTTCGTGTATGACGTCGCACCACAGGCTCCTATTAGCGGTACTCCCAAAGCACGTTTCCAAACGGCGCTCATGCTTTCGCCCGTGTGACACCCCCAGCTTTTACAGAATGCTTTGCGAGCAAAAACCGATGATTTAAGCCTCGGAAGATCACGTTCGTGCAGCCAATCGGTGGAAACTGCCATGATACGGTTGCCGTAATCAAACATGAAGGCGTAACGATTCGAATGCCCGAAAAAATCGAAGCTGTCGATCGACGCTCGTGGTCGTGCATTGATCGCTTGGATAAACTTACCCGAGCTATCAAACCACACCAAGGTCACTTTACGTTTAGCCGCCAATTCAACGATCCATGTGGTGTATGGCTTGCCATCTTCTCGACCGCGCGACTGATAACTTGGTTGATAGACAAACCAAATGACCGGTGCAGCAGGACCAAATTCCTTGCGAATTTCATCGATACGAAGTGTGGAAGCACGAATAAAATTTGCCCACCACCGGTCATGCTGATCTTCGATCACCCGAAAATTTTCCCAGTGCCGTAAGGCTGATCCACCGGTCACGATAACATGATCCGCACGACTCCATCCACTGAGGAGAAGAAAAACCAAGGCACATATTCTAACAATATAGTTCATCGACGAGATTCAACAATAACGATGACCTGCGAAACCGCTCTTAATTATTCCCCGGGAGAAATTGAACCGTTGCGAATGATCTCGTGAAAACTTTGTGGTTCGAGTGCGGCACCGCCGATAAGTGCACCGTCGATGTCCGGACAGGCCATAAGCTCTGCCGCATTGCCAGGCTTTACACTACCGCCGTATTGAATTCTCACCCTGGCGGCAATATCCGCGCCATAAAGATCTGAAATGACCGAACGCACGAATGCGTGGGCATCCTGCGCTTGTTGGGAAGTGGCAGTGACCCCTGTTCCGATAGCCCAAACGGGTTCATAAGCTACCACCGTCTCGGCCATATCCTTCTCGCTCATTCCGCGGAGGCCTTCAGTGATCTGGCGACGCAGGACGGTTTCTAGTTTACCATCCTCGCGTTCTGCTAGAGTTTCACCGATACAGAAAATCGGCTTGAGATTCGTCTCTCGAGCTTTTTTCATCTTTGCATTAATGATGGCATCCGTCTCGCCATAGATTGCCCGTCGTTCACTATGACCGATGATGACATAATGGACAAAGAACTCACGAAGCATGAGTACGCTGACCTCACCGGTGTAAGCTCCTGAGTCATATTGCGAACAATTTTGTGCTGCAATTTGAATTGCATGGGCATTTTG
>VFJU01000364.1 GCA_009885905.1 Verrucomicrobiota bacterium | reverse complement strand
GACCAAGTTGGCTCCCGGGCAGCAACTCCCATCGCTTGATCAGGCCAAGGACGACGGCGCGCTCCGCTCCGCTCAATACTCTTGGTTGCAGAATACCGAATGGTCCGTGCAGGACACAGGCCTGTATAATGGTGCCGCCGAGTCCTTCCGCATCAACACTTGGGTGGCAGGGTATTTCTTCGGATCGAGCACCGGCCCAGACCCGTTCTGGGTGAGCGGTAGCGTAGCGCCTGACGGTAGCCTCTACATCGTCTTCACCGCCACGGCGGAGGGGATTCCCGATGGAATCTACCTCACGCAGCTCGGATCAATCACGCAGCCCAACCATGCGAACAAGAGTTGGTCGATGTCCTTTGCCTCCTACCCCCAAGGCTCCGGCGGCCCTGAATACTCCGGCTCCGCGACCTTGACTGACGCCCATCTGCCCCCTCAAATTACCTACAAAGGAATCCTCCGCAACAACGAGTCGGTGACCGGTGTGCGCGGTTATAATTCCAAACAAGTGGTCCTCACGGGAAGCTACCTAAGCAAGCTCAGCGTCAACGGAATGTGGTGGCTCGGCTCCTTGGAAACCGGAAAAGGAACTTATTATAAGATCGCACCAAAAATTCAGGGACAAACCGTGACTAGTTCACTTTTTTATGGGCCCAACACCGCGCTCTTCAACCCATCGCTCGGCGCGGGAAACGTGCGCATCGTGGGCAGCTACGAATACGCGCAGAGTGCGCCGAACACGCTCAATCACGGCATCCTGTATACCGGGGCGCTGAACGGTAGCAAAGGCAATTGGACACAGATCGATGTTCCGACCAGCAGCCTCACCGATACCGGCGTGACCGTGTGCAACACCATTCCTCACAGCACGATGGGCGACCTCGTCGTGGGTAACTACGACTTGACCACCAACCCGTCGCAGCCCATCCCAGATTCAAATACCGGAAACGCCTTTATTTACCACATCACGAGTAAAACGTGGACGATTTTTTCCCCGTCCAACGCAGGAACCGCATCCTACGGCACCACCGCTTACGGCATCTGGCAAAACGGCAGCAACAGCAAATCCTACACGATTGCCGGTGGCGCAAGCCATAATGACGTCAGCACGGCCTTCCTTGTCGATTACAACTCCGAAACGCGCAAGTTCACCAACCTCACTTACTTTCCAGACGCCACCACGCCGGGCTTCACTCACTTCGAGGGTATCACCGGACGTGACGGCGGGTATAACTTGGTCGCCACCACTTCCGGCGGCGCTGCCTTCGTCTCGGTCAACCGTGTGGCAAATGAATACGCCACCGCCAAATGGACCCCGCTCAACTACCCCGGCAGCACGATGACCACCGGCAACACCGTCTACCAAGACTATGCACTGGGAATTTTCTTCGGCCAGAGAGGACTCTCGCTGGAGAACAGCTACGTGGCCGACATGGTACCAGCGCGCAAGCATTGACCTGAGCAAATCTAATTGTTCCGTCCGACGGTAGGGCTGACCCTCCGCGGTCCGCCCGACCTTAAAACGGTAGGGCTGACCCGCCGCGGTCCGCCCACTTGTCGCCATCGGCGTGTTAGGTGGAAGAATTGCTGATTGATGAATGTTGTTTTTGATTTTTTAAGGAAGAGGTCGGCCGACTTTGGCCCTGAGGCTGAGGCGGCGGATGAAATGCGGCTTCTTCAAGGATTTTCACTCGCTCGCTTGGACCATTCACGCCGCTGGCGACAAGTGGGCGGGGCGCGGCGGCCCAGCCCTACCGGATGCGCCTCGGCGAGAGCGCCTTATCAGGTAGGGTTCCACCTCCGGGGGAACCGGCGAAAGGGGAGCGAACGACCGAGACTATGGGCGACGCTCCGCACTCCGGAGTGCGCGAAGCTCTGCTCGCGCCGATGGCAGCTCCGGCTCTGCCGGATGTGGCGCGGAGCTCTTCCTGCGCAGAAGAAAAGAAAGAGGATGAGCTCCGGCAACCGACCACTCCAGCGGCCTTGGCGGATGCCTTCGCACAGGTGCTCGGCGCCCTGTTCGGGCATGGTGGGAAATTGATACCCCTATTTATACAGTCAGCGGATTCCAAACTTTGGAAAAGCCAAAGCCTTGGAAGTGTTTCCCATTGGCGGTCGCGAAGTCGGTGACGTTGTAATGTCGCAGGGTCAGGGCGAGGCGTATATCGTAAATGCGGCGCACGGAGTCACTGGTGCGGGCGTGTCGCCAGATCTCGCTCATCAGTCCGGGGCCTGGGTAGTCGAGTACGAGCCAGGATGGATTTTGCCGGAGATTGTCGATTTTGCGGACGGCTTCGTCGGCAGTCAGCGGGTTGGAGCAAACGACGGGATTGCGCAACAGGGTGTAAACCTCGATCAGGACCAGTTCGCAGAGGGCGAAGTCCGGGTTCATCACCATGGATTCTAACCAAGCGCGGGCTGGGCCGTGGCTGGCATGGGAAATCTCCAACGCGGGAAAAAGCAGATTCGTGTCGCAAACGATCATCGCGGGCAGGGTAGGTTAAATCCCGGCGAGTTCGGCGGGGCGGCTGCCAAGGTTGGCGGCGAGGCGCCAGTCCTCATCCGAGAAGGGATCGCACCTGAGCTGGGTATTGGCGGGCGGTTCCATGGCCCATGCCTGCGTGCTGGGTAGCTCCGCAAGCGGACGGGTCGCCAGCAACAGTTCGGCACCGCGACGCAGGGTTTCCGCGAGCGACCATTCCTGCTCCGCGGCGAGGCGCTTGAGCCTTTTGTAGAGACCGTCTGGAAATTGTATTTGAGTTTTGACCATATGAAAAGCAGTGCTACATCAAAATAGTGGAAACATTCATCCTGTCAAGTCATGGAATGTGACTTCTTCTGAAATTTTCTTTGAAGTGGGCGGACCGCAGAGGGTCAGCCCTACCCGGCGGGAATGCATAAAACTGCTAATTATTTCTGTCTCTTATAATTTTGGCCCCCTATTTTAGGAGCTATCAGCCTTTAACGGATTGTCCGGTTTTGAACAGTCGCCGTCAGCGGCCAAAATAAATCTTGGCAAAACTGTTTGAATAACCACACTGATGGTTATGTGATTTTTCCGAAATCCCTGATTCCGCTAAATCTCGGCCTGTGGTGAACCTCTTCATTTTAGAATTTGAGCTTTTAGCGTTTCAGCTTTACCAAAATCCACCCCATTTCCCCGCCTAAGTCCGGCCCCCGCATCTTTCAACGGTCTTCACCCCAAAAGCAATTTCCTAGCAGTCGATCCTCGAACGGATCGGCAAACTCAGAAAATCGCCCACTCTGTGACGATCCAGTGAACCACGCTGCCTCCGGTCACACTGACAGAAAATCCCTATTTAAACCCCCATGACACACAAATCCTTACGATTTCTGCTTGGAGTCCTGCCGTTGGCGATCTCCAGCAGAGTTTATTCCCAGTCAACTAATACGACCTGTAGCTGATAAAGGAGTTAGAACTCACCATCCCTCCTCCATTTGAAATAATCAGGCTGTTGCTTGATCCCCCACGGTCTCGGATGGAGCTCTTATTGTTGCCTCAGGTGGTATCACGATCGCCTCTCAAGCGGGTGCCGTCGGCACGCTGAACATCGGTTCTTCCGGAGGAACTGACATGGCCGGCGCGATCACTGCCCCGACGATCGTTTTCGGAACAGGAACTGGCACCATCAAATTCAACCAAGTCAACACCACCACCATCGCAGCGAACATCAGCGACAATGGCAATGGCGCGATCAATCAACTTGGAAGTGGCACGACGATCCTCAGCGGGAATAACAGTGGCTTCTCGGGTCTTACGACTATCAATGCGGGAACTCTGCTCGTCAACAGCAGCACGGCCCTGGGAACCTCCCCAGTGATGGTCGCAAGCTCGGGCACGCTCGGTGGTAATGGTAGCATTGGCGGTGCTACTACAGTCACCAGCGGCGGAACACTTGCTCCTGGATATAACGGAGTCGGTTCGCTGAGCTTCACCAACGGTCTGACGCTGCAGACGGGATCAACCACCTCTTTTCTGCTCAATTCGACCAGCAGCTTCACCTCGATAAATCTCCTCGGTAAAAGCGTTCATTACGGGGGTGAATTGGTCTTCAATATCACAAGCTATGCCTCCAATGGGGTGGATATCTTCGCCGTCTTCAATATGACGGACGGGGCAACCACGAGCGGGGATTTCTCGAGCGTGTTGGTTGGAAGCACCTTTTTGACGGATGCCAGTGGCATCTGGAGCGGAACAGACCCGCTTGGGATTAGCTACCAGTTCAACGATGCCACAGGGCAGCTCACGAGGGGAATGGTTCCCGAACCCTCACCAGTTTCGATCCTCCTCGTGAGTGGCATCTTAGGACTTTCGTTCGTTCGCCGCACTCGCCTAACCCTCCAACCTACTGCTGCATCACATTAATCGGGAGGATCAAGGAGCGTGGGTATCTCGCCCAAGAGTTCGATTCACAAAAAAGCCTGATGGAATCCCACTGTCCGGTTTTTTTGTGCCGAAGGGGTTGAACAAAACCGGGCACCGCCTGTTCAAAAATGGATTTCAGAAGCGGGCGGAGGCAAATTGGTGGAAATCAAGCATCTGTAGATGAGGGTGCGGCGACGTTTGCAGGATACGGCTCTGCTGAAATCCCCCCAACGCTCAACGGGTGGCGGATAAACTCGATCGGCTTTGCGATTCCATACGCGCCAACTCCCACGTCGAGGCCAAGCGAAATAGAACGGCGTTTCTGCTCCTTACTCAGTACGTCGCATCGCTAACCCCCAGTTTTGAACAGTCGCCGAAAATTTCCTACTTTTTCTTTGACATCCCATTCAGAAATGCGCAAGCGTTAAAGCTGTCTATAAATCTAGCCCCCTAAAATCCAGTGAAAACCATCCCCATCGTTCCTCTTATGGCGCTCTGCGCCCTGTTCATGTCTCTCTATGCGGTGCAGGCCGGCCAGGACACCCCGACCAGTGCAAGTTACTGGGACCATATCGTAGGCGGACCGGGTGCGAGTGCCGCCACGTGGTATGTCCCGCCAGCGCAAATGACCGCGTATGAAGTGGCCAGAGATACGTCGATCAACACGCGCATAAAGTTTAGCAACTATTACCAGTTCACCTGCAAGAACGGGGTTTTTCAGGGCCCCACGGTGGTGAGCATGGAGAAGCTGACTCCGGCCGGCTGGATCCCGATCTTCTCGCCAAACAATTCCACCATGTCCGGGACGATCTCCCCGCCCCCTGCCGGGGTCATCGACATGACAATCACCACGCCGCAGCAAGGCCCCTTTGCGGCCCAGACCAACTATGCCAAGGGGCACATGATTTTCATCGCGGGCGAGTGGCGCATGGTGATGCAAACCACGCTCCCCGCGGATCCCCTGAATTGGACAAACCCGCCTTACGTTTTGCAATGGGCCAGCATGACCAAGTTGGCTCCCGGGCAGCAACTCCCATCGCTTGATCAGGCCAAGGACGACGGCGCGCTCCGCTCCGCTCAATACTCTTGGTTGCAGAATACCGAATGGTCCGTG
>VFJU01000459.1 GCA_009885905.1 Verrucomicrobiota bacterium | reverse complement strand
TAACATCATACCGCTCCGCCACGCCATTGATTCGCGTCTTTCTCTACAACGACACGATCTTTGACATCCCTAAAATCGAGAAGCGCGTCACCGAAATTTCCGCTCAGGCTGGCTATGACCAGATTCTTCTCGGTGCGACCCGCCTGTTCGCCGCTTCTTTCTTTCTCAGCTCGATCATGAACCTTGGATTGGCTCAGTGGTTCTTCCACGGCTTCGACGCAACCGCTATTAATGCGTTAGAAAATTACAACTCCATCGTTGCGAAGGTCACGGGATGGGGATTTGCAGTCATCGGTGTACCGATTCTGATTTTCCTGTTTTTTACGCTGCGGAGCCTTTTAAAAGGACTGGGAAAACTAACAGGATACAAAGACGAAGAGCTCATGCTTCCTCGTTGAAACATCTCACCCTGTGATTAAATTCACGAGAGGAAAACTGATAGATTAGTCCACTAGATTGTCGACACGTTGCGCTAAGGCGATGTCAAGCTCGGTTAATCCGCCCACATCCGCAGTAGTAAGCTTAAGAAAAACCTTGGTGTGTTTGATCGTGATGTCAGGGTGATGCTGAGCCTCTTCGGCAATCTCAGCGAGGTCATTCACGAAATCGATCGCCTCCATGAATTCTTCAAACTCAATGGTGCGAGTGATCGCTTTTTTTTCATAGTCCCACTCAGGGCATTTTTTTAATGCTCCGGTGAGATCATCGTCTTCTAGAAGTTCTGACATAATTTAATCGGGGAAACGCTCGGGCAAAGATTGCAGCGACCGATTCAAGGTTGGCAAGCCTGTTTCATGTCTCGTTGAAAATGATCTCGCGCATCATTGCCATTTTGATGATTGTTCCATAAACTCTCGACATGATTATAAAGTTAACCCCACTCCTCGCTTCCTTCATTCTCGTGGCGTGCGTCCCTGCGACTCCTCAATCTCGCATTGCGAAATTTCCGGAAAAATTCGCCAAGCTGAACAAAAAAGAACAGTCCCTCGTCCAGCAGGGACAAATCGCCGCCGGTATGCCACGAGACGCGGTGATGTTGGCATGGGGATTTCCTAGCCGATGCCTCGAAGGCTCGCAGAATTCAAAAATGACAGAGCGCTGGGACTACTCCACCGACGTCCCGGTCTACAACTTTGGCTATCCCTACGGGGCCTACGGTTACGGTCGCGTCCGCTATGGCCCGAACTATCCAAACTACCCGGACTTTGGACTAAATATGACGCCAGAAATCGCATACATCCCCAGTCGCGTGGCCTCGGTCTGGTTTATCGAGCAACGAGTCGATGCCTGGGAGCGCGTTCGCTGAGCTTCACACACAGGTTGCTTGCAATTTTTCTTGCGATCGCGATTCTCAAACCAGATCAATTCAAATCAATTCAGATCCATTCCACATGAATTTAAAATCATACCTTATCCTCGCTGCAGCAGTCTCCACGGCGGTTGTTCTTCCTTCCTGCTCCAATTCATCATCCAGCGGTGGCGGACTCGCTACTTATCAAGCTTACGACCGCCCGACGAAAATTCCTAGCAATCCTAACAGCGTAAAAGTCAAAGTCTCGCTCAGCAAGCAACGCGTCTATGTCACCGAAGGATCAGAGATTCTTCTTGCGATGCCCGTATCGATTGGTGCGCCCGGTTCATCAACACCGGCCGGCAACTTTACAATCTTCAAAAAAGAACACAAACACCGCGCTAACACCCATGGATATGCTTTCAGTGGTAACCAAGTGAAACAAACCTTGCTCGCCAAGCGCCCATCAGGTTGGTCATTCAAAGGAACCCCGATGCCTTACTGGTGTGAGTTTAAAGCGAACTACGGTTTCCACACCGGTTGGGTCAAGCATCATCCGTGCACGCACGGTTGCATTCGGATGCATGAAAATCTTTCCCCTAAATTCTTCCGCCTCGTGAAGGTTGGAACTCCTGTTAATATCGCCTATTCTCAACCAGAAGACGCTACAGTAGGAAATATTCCACTTCCTCCAGACTCAGGTCCGCTGCCAGATTACGCAGGTTCCATGTACTTGAGTGATGGATATTTCACCCAGCATAAGACGCCTAAATTCGATTGATTCTTACCAAAGCGCTAACATATTTCTTGAATTCAAGGCCCCGTCTAGCAGCGGGGCTTTTTATTTATCCGATTAATAAGCGGACAGCCAGGGTCACTAGGATGATACTAAAAATCAAATCAATCCATCTAGCAGCGCGTTCGTACCACCGTCTAATTGGCATCCATTGTAGCAAGCAAACCCACAAAATCCAAAGCCCGGCGCCCTGTATGACGATGATGCTCACTAGTGCAAATGGCCACCACTCTGGATGTGATCCATGGAGAAATGGCGCGCATACCGCAGCGAGTAATAACACCACTTTCAAATTGGATAGATTACAAATAAGACCGCGAAAAAAGGGTCT
>VFJU01000306.1 GCA_009885905.1 Verrucomicrobiota bacterium | reverse complement strand
GCCATCGGCACTCTCACGGAGTTGGTGCGGTTGTTCCTGCCATAGCTATTAAAGACCGGAGCCCAGGTGAAGTATGACATCAGACCGCGACGAACGAGGCGTTTGTAGCTGTTGACCGTGGGGGCGAATGCCGCGCACAGGGCGGGACCGTGTTTGAGAACTCCGGCAATGAACTGATAGCCAAGCTCGCTGATTCCAAGACCACGGGGATCCTTGGCGTGATCGCATTTAAAGAGGTTTTCGCCGGTTTCGAGATCGTAGAACGACATGTTGAAGTGCGCGCCGCTGCCGGTGCGGTTCGCGAACGGCTTCGGCATGAAGGTGGCGAGCAGGCCCTCCTCAGCGGCGTAGTGCTTTGCCATCAATCGGAAAAAGATGTAGCGGTCGCACATGGTGAGGGCGTCTGCATACTTGAAGTCGAATTCAAACTGGGAGTTGGCATCCTCGTGATCTAACGAGTAGAGATCCCAGCCAAGGTCATTGATGGCGGTGGAAACCTTGTCGATCCAAGTATAGCGGTCGAGGAAACGTTTCACGTCGTAACAGGCCTTCACGAGATCATCGTCCGGGTTGGGAATCTGAAGCGTGCCGTCCTCTGCGAGTTTGACGACGTAGAGTTCGCACTCGATGCCGAGGTTCATGCCGAAGCCCATTTTTGCAGCTTCTGCCAGCTGTTTTTGGAGAGCCACGCGGGTGCTCACTTCGTAAGGCTGCCCTTTGAAGGTGTTATCTGCGGGAAACCAAGCGACTTCTTTGTTCCATGGCAGAACGCAACCACGGGTGAGATCCGGCAACGACGCGATTTCATCATCGTTCGGCCGCTGGCCGACACCATCCAATGCATACCCGGTGTAGAGCTCGCTCCCTGCGGCGAAATCCTCAAAGTGATCGATGGGCACGAATTTGCCTTTGGGAACACCTTGGATGTCGACGAATGCACCGATGCAGTATTTGACGCCTTTGGATTTGAGCTCGTCGCGCATGGCGCGGATCTGTTCTTGGTTCATACGATTTGAAGAATAAATGTGAAGATGTTAGGATCTGAAAATGCTGTTAAAATTCCATGAATGTTAGACCACGTCGGGATCTGCCACCGCCATCCGAAGCACTGGGGCCTCCTTTTGTTCCTGGCCGGGAGGATGGATGAGATTGTCGATGTGCTTGCGCACTCCGAGGAAGGATGGATCGAAAAGCTGCTCGGTCGATCTGGGGCGTGGAACGGGCACTTCCACTACTTCGCGGACGCGTCCTGGATTGGCGTCGAGAACCAGGATTCTGTCTGATAGAAAGACCGCTTCATCGAGATCGTGGGTGATAAAGACGATGGTGATATCGACATTCTTCCAGATTTCCAGCAGGTAGGACTGCATCTGGCAGCGCGTCTGGGCATCGAGCGCGCCGAACGGCTCGTCCATGAAAAGAACGCGAGGCTGGTTCGCCAGTGCTCTGGCAATCGCGACCCGTTGCTTCATGCCGCCGGACAGCTGGTGTGGATAGGCGTTTTCAAATTTTGATAGGCCGACGAGTTCAATCCACTCGCGAGCTTCTGAATCAGCAGTAAACGCGGATGTTCCGGCCATGCGAGGACCGAACATGACGTTCTCTTTCACCGTGCGCCATGGAAAGAGGGTGTATCCTTGAAATACCATGCCTCGGTCCGGGCCGGGGCCGGAGACGGGTTCGCCGTAAACTTTGACTTCTCCGCCGGAGGGGGTCTCAAGCCCTGCGAGGATCCTAACCAAAGTGGACTTGCCACAGCCCGAAGGGCCGATGACGCTGAGCAACTCGCGCTTGTGCACGGAGAATGAAACGTCGTCGAGTGCGGTGACGATGCCGCGCGGAGTTTCAAACCGTTTCGTCAATCCGGAGACTTCCAAGGCCACGGGCCGTTTGACGAGCCGTGCGAAACGTGCGGCAACCTCGGGAGTCTGCTCGCGGTAGTCAGGGAGCAAGGGATCGGTTTTCATGGGGTGGCTGGATTACTGCGGGAGATCATTTTGACCGGCCATCTGAGGATTCTGATCAGGTTGCGCGTGAACGAACTGCTGGTCCCGGCCCATGGGAAGAAGATGCCATGAAGCCATGATAGAATTTGATCCATCACGAAACCGGTGACACCGATCAGGATGATTACCGGGAAGACGCGATCAAAGTTCCGGAACCTACCCTGAGTCTCAATGAACTCGGTGAGTCCGCTTTTGACGCCGATCAGCTCGGCAATCACCAGCCAGGTCCAAGCCCAGCCGAGGAGAATGCGCAGGTCGTTGTAGAGATTTGGCAAAATGCCGGGAATGACCACGTGGGTGATCATCTGCCGGGGTTTGGCACCGAGTGTCTGTGCGGCTTCAAGCAAGGATGGATCCAGCAGACGAGTTGTCTTGGAAACGACGAGAATGAGCTGAAAGACCGTTCCTATGAAGACGAGGGCGATCTTGGGTGCGTCTCCTGCGAGGAGGATGGCAACTAACAGCGTGCTGAAAGTCGGTGCCGGCATGTAGCGGAAGAAGTCCACGAAGGGCTCGAAGAGTTTAGAGAAAAAGTCGAAGACACCGCAAAGGATGCCGATGGGGATCCCGACAAGGCAGGCCCATAAGAAGCCTAGGAAGATGACTTGAAGTGAGCGCTTGTAGCGATCTCCCATGGTCAGTTCACCTTCAGGAACCTTGGCTGTGAAATCGCGGATGCCGGTCCGAATGACTTCGTCCGGTGCTGGAAGATAGATCGGATTGGCGGGTTTGCCTTGGGGGATGAGTTTAAGAAGTGAGGTGTCGGGGAGTTTGGCGAAGGAAAATTCGGCCGAGGCCGCTGCGAGAAGCGCCCAATTTTTTCTGACGACATCGAGATTTTCTGGGGTAAGGGAGGGGCGCTTCGTAACTTTCTTACCTGTGGCGATGTCGCGCCAGAGGGTGTAGAGGACGGCGTCGTTTTGGGCTTCCGTGTAGGGGAGCCAATCGTGTGAAACGGCGAGAGGTGCGAGTTGGCGAAGGAGTTTCTGGTTCTTACGTTTGGCTCCGGGTTCGGAGGTCCCTGCGGCGCGGGCTGCTAGGACGACAGCGTTGTCTTTTCGAACTGCCTCTACAAATTCGGGGAAAAAGCCTTTGCTCACATGATCGCCTGCAGTGAAGACGGTAGTGACTCCTTCGCGCTCAGCGGAGAGTTCGATTTTGATGTCGGGGTGCCATATCCACGGGACATATGAAACGAAGCACCACAGGGCTATCGGCAGCAGAAATGAGATGCATGTGAGCAGCAGCCGACGGGATGGAGGGAGATCCCTTCGAATAACAAACCAGTTTTTGAAGAGGTGGGACTCAGTCATGGGGTGAACTGGTTCAAAGCTGGATAGAGAAAGGCCATGCCGCAGTTATTTGTTAGCGGCATGGCGATCATGACTTTTCGGCGAGTGAATTTACTTGGCGAGTTCAGCTGCTAGAGCCTTGGTAAATGAAGGGTCTAGGTATTTGGAGGCGTCTTGGCTTTTTTCGTAAACTTTAAACTTCAGGTTGAAGGCGTCCGCCACTTTGTTGGAACCATAGATGGAGCTGAGGCCGGGTGTGTCTTCCCAGCGTTTCAGGGCTTCGTCGAGTTTGAGGATGTAGGTGCCTTTGAGGAAGGGCTCGTATTCTTCAGGAGTGATTTTGACTCTGGCGGATAGGATTTTAAGAACGTCGTCCACGTTTTCTTCTTTTTGCATGTAATCCACGATGCGATACCAAACTCTGGTGACTTTCATCCAGTCGTCTTTGCGCTTTTCGAGACTTTCCGAGGATACTGCGAGCACATCGTAGATGATACCGGGCGAGTCAGCGGAGGTAAAGATGGGCTTGGAACCAGGAAGAACCTTGAGGGCTTGCCCAGAGCTGGGTTGCCATGCTCCGATCGCATCGACTGCCTTGGATGCCAGAACTTGTGGGGTTTCGTTAGTAGGAGTGTTAACGATGGTGACGTCATCGGCAGTAAGTCCGGCTTTTTCGAGGCCAGTGAGTAGCAGGAGGTGGGAAACGAAGCCTTCTTCGAGTCCGACTTTTTTGCCTTTCATGTCCTTCATGGACTCGATGCCCGGGGCGGCGACGATCATATCGTTTCCGTTGGAAAAGTCATTGATGATGATGGCGACGGATGGCTTGCCGGTGGCCCCGGTGACGAGGGCGTCGCCATTGGTCATGCAGACGGCATCTGCCTTGCCGGAAACGTAGGCGTCCATGGAAGGAACGTAATCAAACCAAAGGAATTCGACATCGACGCCGGCTTCCTTGAACCAGCCTTTTTGCACGCCGATCTCCCACGCTACCCAGCCGGGCCAGTCGGAGTAAGCAATCTTGAGAGGTTCAGCGTTGGCAAACCCGCAGAGAGCGAGCAGACCAAGCGTTGCGGATGCGAGGCGGGGAAACAATTTCATGGCGATTGGGGTTGGGGATTGGTGTTTTACCGGTATGAAGACTTTATCGTTTATTCACACCCGTTTAAGCACGGGTCATACCAAGTCCAAAGAAGCCCTGATGCGGGCGAGTTCTCGGCGATCGCGAATTTTCTCAAATTCAACTGCTTCCGGGTTTTTACGATTTATTTCCGAGCTAGGGTCAAGCTAAGGTCCATGCATGAACGAATCGCAACCCCCGCCGAAGAACATTGTTCTCATCGGCTTCATGGGCAGTGGAAAATCGACGGTTGGGCGCGAGCTGCACCAGCGGCTTGGATACCCACTGGTGGACATGGATCAGGTGATCGAACAAAGAGCGGGGAAATCGATCACCGCGATTTTTGCCGACGTGGGTGAGGATGGTTTCCGCGATCTGGAGACCCACTTGTTGGAAGAACTCAATGACGCTGCCGCGCCGCGACGGATCATCTCCACAGGGGGTGGTGTCATCGGGCGAGAGGTAAACCGAGCCATCCTGCGTCATCTCGGTTATGTCGTCTGGTTGCACGCTCCGACTGCAGTAATTCTCGACAGAACGGCGAAAAACCGCGAACGGCCCTTGCTCCATACGGAAGACCCAGCTTCAAAAATTGAAGCGCTCATGAGCCAGCGCAAGCCACTCTATGCCGAAACCGCTCATCTGAAAATTGATATCGCTGAGCTCGATAGCGATGAAATTGCCACAGGGATTCTCGAAAGCGCGCGATACTTTTTCGCCGGCCATCTGTAATTCTAATGGTCGGACAAATTAAAACATGGGCGATGGAGTTGGGCTTTGATGATTGCCGGATCGCCATCGCGAAGCAGGCCAGTCATGCCGACTTATTTCATGAATGGATCGCGGAAGGAAAGCACGGGGAAATGTCATGGATGGAAAGGACTCCCGAACGCCGGTGTGATCCGCGTGAAGTGCTACCGGGTTGTAAATCAATCATTTGTCTAGCACTCAACTACTATCCAGGCCGTAGTCCATTTCCAAAGGATCACGATGGCGGCTATCGAATCGCACGGTATGCATGGAATGAGGATTACCATGATTTGATAGAAAAGCGGCTGCGAGAATTTGACGAAAAGTTACAAACGCTTGATGGCACACAACGTTTTTATGTCGATACCGGACCCGTGTTAGAACGCGACTTCGCAAGCGACGCCGGTCTCGGTTGGAACGGGAAATCCACGGTACAGATTCACCGGAAACTGGGAGCATGGTTCTTTCTCGCCGAGTTGCTGACGACTCTAGACCTCACGCCTGATGCGCCATTTGGCGATCACTGCGGGAAATGCACCGCCTGCATCACCGCTTGCCCCACTCAAGCCATCACCGCGCCACGACGCTTGGACGCAAGACGCTGCATTTCCTATCTAACTATCGAGCACAAGGGCTCAATTCCCGCAGAATTTCGCGCAGCAATAGGCGACCGGATTTATGGCTGCGACGATTGCCTCGACGCCTGCCCGTGGAACCGCTTCGCGGAAGAGTCACGCGATATAACATTTCACGCCAAGGCGACGGTTTTCGAAAAACGTCTGCGTGATTTCCTCGACCTCGACGATGAAGGCTTTCGCGCCTTGTTTGCCAAATCACCCATCAAGCGCATCAAACGCCCACGGTTTTTGCGGAACGTCTGCGTAGCGTTAGGAAATACTGGGACACAAGCAGACTTACCTTCTCTAGAAAGGGCTGCCACAGATGCAGATCCGCTCATTGCTGAACACGCCGCTTGGGCGGTGGCCCAGATTCATGAGCGGTTAGAAAACTGATCCCTTTTACAGGACAATTTTTTTGAATTTAGGCACCAGCAAATTCATCACCAACCAAGCTGTGATGTAGGCAGACCCGCAGACCGTGAACAAAATTCCGTAGCCCACTTCCACCTTACCAAGCGCAGTAAAGTGCTTGAGTAAAAGCCCTGCGGCACGCGCGATAAGAATTCCGCCCACCGCACCAGCCATACCGCCGATGCCAGTGACCGATGCGACCGCTTTTTTTGGAAACATATCGGAGACCGTGGTGAAGATGTTTGCCGACCACGCTTGGTGAGCCGCGCATGAAATAGCAATGGTCGCAACCGCGTACCAAGTGTTGATGGAGCCAAGCTTGGTGGCAAAAAGAACGCTTAAAGGCAACAGCGCGAAGATAAACATTGCCATCTTGCGTGCCTTGTTCGCATCCATGCCGTTGTTGATAAATTTTTTAGGTAACCACCCGCCAAAGATCGAACCGCAAGTCGATATCGTGTAAACAAGAGCCACTGCGAATGTCCAACTGATCACGCCCGGAATATCTGACTTCTCACCAGTATACGTCGGGTTTGTAGCGAGGTAATCTTTAACCTTGCGGGCATTTTCTCCCTCTAAAAATGAAGGCAGCCAAAACAGGAAAAACCACCAAATCGGGTCGGTGAGAAACTTACCGATGGCAAATGCCCATGTCTGACGGAAGGTGAGTAAACGAGACCATGGTACACTTTCTTTGGCAAGATCCAAGCTCTCGGCTTCTTGCTCGTCGGCATCACTGTGGATGTAGTTGTATTCCGCCTGCGAAAGTTTGCCGGACTTGAGCTTGTCCTTTGGCGAATCATAAATGGCATACCAAAACACCAACCACAACAGACCCACTGCACCGGTTAGAATGAATGCCCACTCCCATCCCCAGTGGATGGCGATCCATGGCACACAAAGTGGGGCGACAATCGCACCAACATTCGCGCCTGAGTTATAAAGACCGGTAGCAAGCGCGCGCTCTTTCTTTGGAAACCACTCGGCGATTGCTTTATTAGCTGCTGGAAAATTACCAGCCTCCGTCACGCCGAGAGCGGCCCGCCACATTCCGAAGCTCCATGTGTGGTGGCCGAATGCGTGACCGATGGCGGCCAAACTCCATCCAATGAGCGAATAGGCGTAACCTTTCTTAGTGCCTATTTTATCGATAATTTTGCCCGCCAACAACATCCCGAGCGCATAAGCGATTTGGAAACAAATCACCACAGTCGAGTAGTTCAGTTCTTGATCGCCTGGAACGAGCCCGAAAACCCCGTCTTCTGATAGAGTTTTTTTCAACAACCCCAAAACGTTGCGATCCAGATAATTAACAGTCGTCGCGGCGAAGACTAAACCACAAATAGCCCACCGATGGCGGCCGATATTTTCATTCAGTGATGTGTAGGTCATGAGGATAAATTTTGAATGACTCGCTAATGGGAGTGAGTTTTATGTTTAGCGAGAGTGTTTTGACAAATCTTTCGTGGCAAGTAACAAAATACAGCTAGCACTCCATCCGACGTTTTAAATATTTGCTGACTTACCCCGCACCAAGGCGATGCCGCTCAAAATCGTTTCCACCACCTCCTCGACGGACGAGTCGATGTCGACGACAAGAGCATCTGTGGGTGCTTCTAGCGCCGCAAATTGGCTGTCGATAAGAACGTCCGGCATAAAGTGTCCAGTACGCGCCGCAAGTCGTGCGCGGATCACTTCGGGAGTTCCGCAAAGATGGACGAATTGCAAGTCGGCACAACCTGACCGAAGGATATCACGGTATTGCTCCTTGAGTGCAGAGCATGCGAGAACCACTGGCGGACGCTCCACAGAGGCAGCAGCAAGCCGCAATGCAAGCTCATCTAACCATGGAGCGCGATCCGCATCATCAAGCGGCTCACCCCGTTTCATTTTCGCAATGTTAGACAGCGGGTGAAAGTCGTCTGCGTCGTAAAACACTCCTCCGCAGCGCTCTGATAAAGCAATTCCAACCGTAGTTTTGCCACTACCGCAAACCCCCATGAGCACGACTGCAGATGGGAATCTCACGCGGTGAGTTGGCTGGGGTTTACAATGTTTTTCATCGCATGAGGGTCCTGAGTTAAAACTTGTATGACCGCACGACCCGCCGCAAGCGCCATGGCTTGATTGGACTCTTTCGTGTTAGATCCGACATGTGGAGTCATGATGCAGTTGGCAAGTTTGCGCAAATCTTTGTTAGGATCCGCGGGTGAGTAGGGCTCTTGTTCGAAGACATCAAGCGCAGCACCACCGATATGCTCCGACGCGATGGCTTCATAAAGTGCAATTTCATCAAGAACCGCACCCCGTGCGGTGTTGATAATGCAGGACCCAGGCTTCATGGCCGCAAAAAATCCAGCATTGGCCAAGTGCCGCGTGGCGGGAACTGAGGCGACGTGAAGCGAGACAAAGTCCGCTTGACCAAGAGCATATTCTAGATCGTCGGTATATTCCGTTAGCCCAATGTTAGATTGAAATTCTTCAAATGAATGGTCTAGTCGAGCCGCAAATTTTGCGGGAGAATCGCGAGACCATCCAATCACTCGCATACCAAGCCCGAGAGCGGCCTTGCGGCAAAGCATCTGGCCGATCCGCCCGAGCCCAATGATGGCGAGAGTCCGCCCAGCGACCTCTACGCCTGAACAAGGTTTCCACTGCCCAACCCGAGTGGACGCATGCAGAGACGGGATCAAACGTGCCAACGAACCAAGTAGCCAAACGGCATGTTCGGCCACCGCATTGTCGAGAACCCCGGGCGTGTTCGTTACCCAAATCCCTTTTTTTGAGGCTTTTTCCTTATCAACGCTGTCGTGACCCACCCCGAAGCGAGCAATCACGCCATCGCGAGGCAATGCGTCATACAGGGCCCCACGATATGGGTGAATGTCCGCCACAAACGCTCTGATTCCTTCTTCGCGCACACGGCGAGCCAGCGATTCTTCTTTTTCATCGACTGGAATAAAACGGAACGCGGTTGAGCGGCTCAATTCCTCGAAAGCGGCCTCCCCTTTACGATAGGATATTTCACTGACAAAAACAGTTTCGGACATGATAGAAAGTACGGCGTGTCTCGTAGCCAGATCTTTGCACTCATCACTGATTTGGTGTGAAGATCGTAAGCCAACGCCGCACGGTGTGAAGGACACGCATCGTCCGCAAGAAACAAAACCGAAGTTGACACTCCATCCGACACGCCAGGGCAGACTACCCTTGCAATGCCCGCAACGCCCCGCGAATCAAGACCTCCGTCGGCGCTGCCATATCGCCGTCGAGGATTTTTCGTACCGCTTTTCTCGCGTCGACTTGTTTGTAGCCCAGCGCGATCAACGCCAACTCCGCATCGGCAGCCGAAGCACTGACTTGCCCAGCGGCAGCGTCCTGCCACGTCTCGGTCACACCGACCTTGTCCTTGAGCTCAAGCACGATGCGCTCCGCCGTTTTTTTACCTACGCCTTTCAGCTTCGAAAGCCCTACCACGTCTCCCGCGACCACACATTTTTTAAATTGATTCACGTCCATGCCGCTCAGCACCGCGACCGCCATGGTCGGTCCGACTCCGCTCACTCGGTCGATCAACAACAGAAACACGTCTCGCTCCTCTTCGCTGGCGAAGCCAAACAACTTCTGCCCGAGCTGGCTGAAGTGCAAATGAGTCCGCAAATCCACTTCGAGACCCACCGTAACATGCAACCGATCAAACGTCGAAAGCGGGATAAACACCTCGTACCCCACCCCATGCACATCCACCACCAACCGATTCGGATAGGCCTCAATCACTTTTCCGCGCAGTCTTGCAATCATCCTGATGAGCTTGCCCAAGTGTCCCGCCCCGTCAATATCGATGTCATGGTGTATGCCGTCATCTAAGGAAAGGGTGGATAAATCAAGGGTTGGCAACGGTGGGCATGGCTTTATGATAAACTTGTAACGGTTTGATTCGAATTTTCTACAAATAATCTAGCAGTTCAAATGAAGTCTACCGTCCGAGCGATACGCCGCGCAGCAAAACAGTGGCTCATGGGTCCAAGCGAATTTTGTGTGAGCTCCTGCATCGTATCGGATGAACAGAAAGTCATGTTCGCCTATATTCCAAAAGCAGGCTGTACGAGCATCAAAACATGGTTGCTGCGTCATGGCGGTTTCTCGCATGAGTTTTCCAAACAGTCTAATGATGCCGAGGCTTGTGGAGGTGCTCTTCCAGATGCTCACGCTTTCATGCGCAGCCACTTCTTGCTTAGGCGGCGATCGCAAGCGGAAATAATGCGTGTGCTTAATGATTCAAGCTATTTTAAATTCTGCTGCGTCAGAAATCCTCTCCCAAGACTTGTATCGGCATACCTTTCAAAAGTCGTAACGAATAATCCAACTGCTTATGAACTAATCGTTAGTGGTCAAGTGACTGCAGGTTACTTGAAACCAGCAACATTGATGAACTGGGCACGAGGAATACCACTTGATCCAGACCGTGGCTTGACCTTTCGTGAATTTGTCCACTCATTGAAAAAGCAAAACCCGATGTGGTTGGATTCTCACTTTCGTGCACAAGGCCGTTTACTGCGGGGGCTCAATTTCAATGTGATCGTCCATTTGGAAAACATTCAAGAGGACTTCCTAGCGGTTCGCCGGCATCTCGGCGTGGATATTCCACTGCCTCAGCGCAATGCCACTATTTATCGCGAAACAGAAACCACTCAATGCGTTGCCGACT